>NZ_JBSRTQ010000133.1:0-11941 GCF_055129145.1 Albimonas sp.
GTCGCCGGTCGAAGGCGGCGCGGGCATGCGGGGGCCGACGGCGCTTCGGTCGTCGCGCCGCCTGCCTCGCCGCCCAAGGCCACGCGTCAGCCTTCGCGGTCGGGGCGGACCAGGTATTTCTCACCCGTCGCCCGCCGCGCCCAGGCCCGCGCCGTCTCCGGTTCCAGCGCCTCCTCCAGCGAGATCCGGGCGGTGTAGCGGCTCGCGAACGTGGTGGTCAGCTCCGCCGCCACCCGGGCCCGCAGCCGGGAGGCCACCTCGCCCCCGGCGGCGAGCAGGAAGTTGGTCAGCAGCCACCCCCCCGCCGACCAGCTCAGCCCCATGCCTTGCGGGATCACGATCGGCCCCTGATCCAGCAGCCCGTAGTGATAGACCTGCTTCTTCACCGAGGTGCCGTAGGGGCTCCACGGCTTGTCGCGCGCCATCCCCCGCTCCATCGCGTTGATGATCCGTCCGCCCAGATCGCCGCCCCCCACCGCGTCGAAGGCGAGCGTCGCCCCCGTCGCCGCGATGGCCGCCTCCAGATCGGCGTCGAACGAGGCGGCCGAGCTGACGCAGACGAACGCCGCCCCCTCCGCCCGCAAAATCTCCGCCTGCGCGTCCGAGCGGACCACATTCACCAATCCGACCCCGTCGGCCTTGCAGATCCGCACCAGCATCCGGCCGAGATTGGAGGCGGCGGCGGTGTGGATCAGCGCCGTATGCCCCTCCAGCCGCATGGTCTCGAGCATGCTGAGCGCGGTCATCGGGTTGACGAAGGCCGCGGCGCCCTCCTCGGGGCCCGCGTTCTCGGGCAGGGGCAGGCAGTCCACGGCGCGCAGGGTGCGCAGCCGCGCATACATGCCCCCGCCCCGCATCGCGACCCGGCGTCCCATCAGCGCCTGCGCCGCCGCGCCCACGCCCGCCCCGATCACCACGCCCGACCCTTCGTTGCCCACCGGCAGCGCCAGATCGAGCCGCGTGCCCATGCCGCCCATCCGCGCCTCCGGGACCTGGGCCGCCAGCCCGGGCCGCCCGTCGATCTCGGCCGCCTTCAGATCCTCTGGCTCCGCCGGGCCGAGCAGCACGAGAATGTCCGAGGGGTTGATCGGCGAGGCCTCGACCCGCACCACCACGTCGTCGGGACCGGGGGCGGGCAGATCGACCTCATGCAGGCCGAGCCGCAGCTCGCCCCCCGCGGTGAGGGTGGAGCGCATGGCCAGCGTGCGGGTCGGCAGCGTATCGGGCATCGGAGGTCCTCCCATTTTTCGGTTGGCGCGAACTTCGCGCGGCGCGCCGGGCGGCGCAACCGCCCCCGGCACATGAAAACGGCGCGGCCCCTTGCAGGGCCGCGCCGTGATGGTCCGTCCGAGCGAGAGCAGGTCAGGCCGCCTGCGGGTTCTCGCGCACCACGCGGCCGTCGACGATGTGGATGCCGCATTCGGTCTTGTCGGACCCGCGCCAGCGGCCCGCCCGCGGATCCTCGCCCGGCTTCACCTTGCTGGTGCAGGGCGCGCAGCCGAGGCTCGGGAACCCCTCCGACACCATCGGGTGCCGGGGCAGATTGTGCGCGTCCATATAGGCCGCGACCATCTTCGCGTCCCAGTTGGCCAACGGGTTCAGCTTCACCCGGCCCGCGGCATCGGCCTCGAAGAGCATGAGGTCGGCGCGGTCGGCGGTCTGGAAACGCTTGCGCCCGGTGATCCAGGCCTGGAACGGGGCGAGCGCGCGTTCCAGCGGCCTTGTCTTGCGCAGGTCGCAGCAGCTGTCGGCATATTCCTTGTGCAGGTCGCCGTCCGGATCCTCGCCCTTCACCTGGGCGTGGTCCGGCCGCACCAGGCGCACGCCGGTCAGGCCCAGATGCTCGGCAAGCTCCTGCTGATAGGCGAGCGTCGCCGGGAACAGCATCCCCGTCTCAAGGAACAGCACCGGCGCCGCCTTGTCGATCTGGCTGACCATGTGCAGCAGCGCGGCCGATTCCGCCCCGAAGGACGAGACCATGGCGATCCCGCCCCGGAACTCCTTCTCGAGCCCGGCGCGCAGCACTTCCTGCGCGGTGGCGCCGGCGTATTTGGCGTTGAGCCGCGCGGCCATCTGCTCGGCGGTCTCGGGCGCCGCGCGGTCGGCGCGCGGGCCGCGGGCCTCGCCACGCGCGGCGCGCCGCGCCTCGAAGATCGAGACCGTGCCCCGGGTCAGACCCGACTGGTAGCTGAGGCTCACCGCGTCCTTCGCCTCCCGCCATTGCGGCTCGGGCTGGCGGGCGGCAAGGGTTTCGGGCACTTCGATGGTGTCGAAGCCGACGGCCAGCAGCATCGGATACTGGTCCGCGATCACCGGACCCACGGCCCGGATCTCCCCCCGAAAACCCAGCCCCCGCAGGCGGCGGGCGATGGAGAACCCGCGCCCGTCCGCAAAGGACGGAAACCGGATCGCCACCAGCCCCAGCCGCGGCAGCAGGTCGCCCAGCGCCCGCGCATCTGCGTCGGGGCCGATGAGGATGCCGAGGCCGGAGACGCCGGCGGGGATCGCCTCGGTCCGTAGCCGGGTCTCATCCAGAATGACCTTCTCGCCCTTCGGCGCCGCCTGACCTTCGGCCAGCTTCACCCAGGTGTCGGGGATCGGCCCGTTCGCATCACGCAACGGCATAGATCGCCTCCTTGAAAGCCGGCATCCCGGCGCGGCGGTAGGTCTGGAGGAAGGTTTCGCCGCTCAGGCGGATCTCCAGGTAGCGGTCGACGAGCTTTTCGATGACGTCGGGCACGTCTTCATACGAAAACCCCGGCCCGGTGCGCTCGCCGACCGAAGCGTCCTCGCCCGGCGCCCCGCCGAGGGTGATCTGGTAGGATTCCACCCCCGCCTTATCGAGCCCGAGGATGCCGATATGGCCGACATGGTGGTGCCCGCAGGCGTTGATGCAGCCCGAGATTTTCAGCGCGAGCGGGCCGATGCGGCGCTGGCGGTCCTCGTCGGCGAAGCGCTCGGCGATGGCCTGCGCCACCGGGATCGACCGCGCCGTCGCCAGCGCGCAATAGTCCAGCCCCGGGCAGGCGATGATGTCGGTCACAAGGCCGAGATTGGCCGCATGCAGCCCCTGCGATTTCAGCAGCGCGTAGAGCGAGGGCAGATCGTCCTTCTTCACATGCGGCAGCACCACGTTCTGCTCATGGGTGATGCGCAGCTCATCGAGGCTGAAGCGTTCGGCCGCCTGAGCCATGGCCCGCATCTGCTCGGCGGTCGCATCGCCGGGCGCGCCGCCGATGGGTTTCAGGGAGATCACCGCGATCGCGTAGCCCTGCGCCTTGTGGGCGACGGTGTTCTGCTCCACCCAAGCCGCGAAGCCGGGGTCAGCCTTCTTCGCGGCGTTCAGCCGGGCGCTTTCGTCGGGCAGCACGGCGAAATCCGGCGCGGCGAAATAGGCGTCGATCCGCGCCAGCTCCTCCGCGTCGGGGGCGAGCACGTCGCGATCCATGCGCGCGAACTCCTCCTCGACCTCGCGGGCGTAGGCCTCCGCACCCATCTCATGCACGAGAATCTTGATGCGGGCCTTGTACTTGTTGTCCCTACGACCGTGCAGGTTGTAGACGCGCAGCGCCGCTTCGAGCCAGGGCAGCAGGTCCTCGCGCGGCAGGAAATCGCGGATCACCGGGGCGATCATCGGGGTGCGGCCCTGACCGCCGCCGACGAACATCCTGTAGCCGACGGCGCCGGCCGCGTTGGTCACGATCTGGATGCCGATGTCGTGCACCCGGATCGCGGCGCGGTCCTGCGCGGCCCCGGTCACGGCGATCTTGAACTTGCGGCCCAGGAACGTGAACTCGGGATGAAGCGTCGACCACTGCCGGATCAGCTCGCAGGTCGGGCGCGGATCCTCGATCTCGTCCCGCGCGGCCCCGGCATAGGGGTCGGAGGTGGTGTTGCGGATGCAGTTGCCCGACGTCTGGATCGCATGCATCTCCACATCCGCGAGGTGCTGGAGCACGTCGGGGATCTCCGCCAGCTTCGGCCAGTTGAACTGGATGTTCTGGCGGGTGGTGAAATGGCCGTAGCCGCGGTCATAGCGCTCGGCGATCATCGCCAGCTGGCGCATCTGCGCGGCGCCGAGCGTGCCGTAGGGGATCGCCACCCGCAGCATGTAGGCGTGCAGCTGCAGGTAAAGGCCGTTCATCAGGCGCAGCGGCTTGAACTCGTCCTCGGTCAGCGCGCCGGAAAGGCGCCGCTCGACCTGGCCGCGGAACTGGGCGACGCGCTGGTTGACGATCTTGGCGTCGAATTCGTCGTAACGGTACATGTGCGGGTCCTCGGCGCGGCGGCGGCCGCGGTGAACTGGCGGGCTGTCTCGGGTGGGGCGGCCTTCAGGCCGCGCGGGTCGCCTGCTCGGCGCCGGCCATGTAGTCGAAGGTCGGGCGCATCGCGGCCCGGATCGCTTCGCGGCGGGACGCGGGGGCCAGACCCTGCGGCGTGACCTGAACCTCGACGACATAGGCGCCGACCACCAGCCCTTGCGTGAACGGCGCGGCCGCGATGGCGTCGAAGATCGCCGCCTCCGCCTCGGTCATCGCCGCCATCGCCTCGGCGAAATCATCGGACCAGCGCGCGCCGGTCCACCAGACCGACTCGCCGCCCTGCAGGGCGTTGGCGGTCAGAACCAGCGGTTTGAAGGCCTTGGCCATGGCGGGAATCCCCATTGCATCGTCTCACTGCATCGCAAGGTAAGCAGCGCGGATGGCGAACGCAATGAACCACACACGTTTTGCCTTTCACGGATAATTTCACACTCTGAAAAAGTTTTATCGCCGCAAGGGCCCCGGCTTATGGACCCGCGGCCCCGGCTCGGATACCGCGGAGGCTCTTTCGCCGGAGGATCCGGCGCCGCCCCCCGGACGGAGGACCGCCCGTGACCAGATCGTTGTTCGGCACCGACGGGGTGCGCGGCCGCGCCAACGCCCATCCGATGACGCCCGAGGTGGCGCTGCGCCTCGGCCAGGCGGCGGGCGAGCATTTCCGCCGCGGCAAGCACCGGCACCGGGTGGTGATCGGCAAGGACACGCGGCTGTCGGGCTACATGCTGGAGCAGGCGATGACCGCGGGCTTCCTTTCCGCCGGGATGGACGTGTTCCTGCTGGGCCCGATGCCGACGCCCGCGGTGGGGATGCTGACCAAAAGCCTGCGGGCGGATGCCGGCGTGATGATCTCCGCCTCCCACAACCCGTTCAACGACAACGGCATAAAGCTGTTCGGGCCGGACGGCTACAAGCTGTCGGACGAGGCGGAGACCGCGATCGAGGCGATGATGGGCCGCCCCCCCGCGCTGGTCGACGCGCCGGATCTGGGCCGGGCCAAACGCATCGACGACGGGTTGGGACGCTACATCGAAAACGCCAAGGGCAGCTTTCCGCGGGCTTTGCGCCTCGACGGGCTCAAGGTGGTGGTCGACTGCGCCAACGGCGCCGCCTACCGCACCGCCCCGATGGTGCTGTGGGAGCTGGGGGCCGAGGTGATCCCGGTCGGCGTCGCCCCCAACGGCGTCAACATCAATGAGCGCTGCGGGTCGACCTACCCGCTGACCTGCGCCGAGACGGTGCTCGCCCATGGCGCGGATGTGGGCCTCGCGCTCGATGGGGACGCCGACCGGCTGATCGTGGTCGACGAAACCGGGACCGTGGTCGACGGCGACCAGATCATGGCCCTGATCGCCGAGCGCTGGCGCCGCGACGGGGTGCTGCGGGGCGACGCGCTGGTCGCCACCGTGATGTCCAATCTGGGGCTGGAACGACGGCTGGACGAGATCGGCGTGCGCCTGCTGCGCACCAAGGTCGGCGACCGCTACGTGGTCGAGGCGATGCGGCGCGGCAACTACAATCTGGGCGGCGAGCAGTCGGGCCATATCGTGATGTCCGACCACGCCACCACCGGCGACGGGCTGCTGGCCGGGCTGCAGGTGCTGGCGGCGCTGGTCGAGGATGGCAAGCCGGCGTCGGAGACCTGCGCGCGGTTCGAAGCCCTGCCCCAGATCCTCAGGAACGTGCGCTACGCGGCCGGGGAGACGCCGCTGGAGCGGCCTGCGGTCCAGGCGGCGATCGCGGCGGGTCAGGCGCGGCTGGACGGGTCCGGCCGGGTGCTGATCCGCAAATCGGGCACCGAGCCGTTGATAAGGGTGATGGCCGAGGGCGAGGATCCGGGTCTGGTCGCGGCGGTGGTCGACGAGATCTGCGCCGCGGTTTCGGCGGCGGCGCGCGCGGCCTGACGGGCGCGAAAACCGGAGCGAAGGGGGCGTCGAGCCCCCTCCGCCCCGCGCATCGGCTTCGCGATGCGGGGCGCCCTGCCCCTGGGTCACCGCGCCGCCGCAGCCCTGCGCCAGGCCCGGCGCATCAAGCGCATTTTCCGACTTGACCGCATCCCCGCTCAGGCGTAGCGAGGCGGCGGGCCGGTCGTCGGGTTAGGGCGAGCGACGGCGGCTCAGCGATCTCGCCCTTACGATGGAGTACGTCTGATGACGTTCGCCGCGAAGCCGCAGGCCCTGCCTGCGCGTCCCGAATTCTCTTCCGGTCCCTGCCCGAAGCGCCCCGGCTGGTCCCTGACCGCCGTCGCCGAAAAGGCGTGGCTCGGCCGCTCGCATCGCGCCTCCGGCCCCAAGGCGCAGCTCAAGCAGGTCATCGAACTGACCGCGAAGCTGCTCGGCGTGCCCGCGGACTTCAAGGTCGGCATCGTCCCCGCCTCCGACACCGGCGCCTTCGAGATGGCGATGTGGTCGATGCTGGGCGCCCGGCCCGTCGACATGCTGGCCTGGGAGAGCTTCGGCGCCGGCTGGGCCACCGACGCCACCAAGCAGCTCAAGCTCGACGATTGCCGGGTGATCACCGCCGATTACGGCGTGCTGCCCGATTTTTCGGCCGTGCGCGCGGCGGACGCCGACATCTGCTTCACCCAGAACGGCACCACCTCGGGCGCGAAGATCCCCAATTTCGATTGGATCCCGGCCGACCGCGCCGGGCTGACCTTCGTCGACGCCACCTCGGCGGCTTTCGCCCAGAGCGCCGACTGGTCGAAGATCGACGTCTTCACCTTCTCCTGGCAGAAGGTGATGGGCGGCGAGGGCGCGCATGGCATCCTGATCCTCTCCCCCCGCGCGGTGGAGCGGCTTGAATCCTACGTCCCCCCCCGCCCCCTCCCGAAGATCTTCCGCATGACCAAGGGCGGCAAGCTGATCGACGGGATCTTCAAGGGCGAGACGATCAACACCCCCTCGATGCTGTGCGTGGCCGATGCGCTCGACGCGCTGGAGTGGTTCGAGGAAATCGGCGGCGCGCCCGCCGTGGCCGCCCGCGCCGACGCCAACCTCGATGCGATCCAGTCCTGGGTGGACCGGACCGCATGGGTGGAGAACCTGGTCGCGGCGCCTGACGCGCGGTCCAACACCTCGGTCTGCCTGACCATCACCGATCCGGCGGTCGCGGCGATGGATGACGCAGGCCAGCGCGCCTTCGTCAAGAAGATGGTGACGGCGCTGGAGAAGGAGGGCGCGGCCCTCGACATCAACGGCTATCGCGACGCGCCGGCCGGGCTGCGCATCTGGTGCGGGGCGACCGTCGACACCGCCGATGTCGAGGCGCTGACGCCCTGGCTCGACTGGGCCTTCGCGAACGCCAAGGCCGAACTCGCGACCGTCTGAATACTGCGGTTTCGCATGCGAAACCTCCCCCCCTCCCCCTGATCCGGGGGAGGGCCCCCCTTCCCGCATCTCCCGGCCCCACCCGAGGCCGGCCCCAGGCCGCATCCCGCGCCGGGGCGCAACGCATCCAAGGAGCATCCCATGCCCAAGGTTCTGATTTCCGACGAGCTCTCGGAAGCCGCCGTCCAGATCTTCCGCGACAACGGCGTCGAGGTCGATTTCCAGCCCAATCTCGGCAAGGATCCCGAGAAGCTCGCCGCCATCATCGGCGACTATGACGGGCTCGCCATCCGCTCGGCCACCAAGGCCACCGCGGCGCTGCTCGAGAAGGCCGCCAACCTCAAGGTCATCGGCCGCGCCGGGATCGGCGTCGACAATGTCGACATCCCCGCCGCGTCCGCCAGGGGCATCGTGGTGATGAACACGCCCTTCGGCAACTCGATCACCACCGCCGAGCACGCCATCGCCATGATGTTCGCCTGCGCCCGCCAGATCCCCGAAGCCGACGCCTCGACCCGCGCCGGCAAGTGGGAGAAGTCGAAGTTCATGGGCTCCGAGATCACCGGCAAGACGCTGGGCGTGATCGGCTGCGGCAATATCGGCTCGGTCGTCGCCTCGCGCGCCATCGGGCTGAAGATGAAGGTCGCCGCCTACGACCCGTTCCTGTCGGCCGAGCGCGCCGTGGAGCTGGGGGTGGAGAAGTTCGACGACGTCGAGGACCTGCTCGCCAAGGCCGATTTCGTCACCCTGCATCTGCCGAAAACCGCGCAGACCGCGAACATCCTGTCGGCCGAGCGGATCGCGAAGATGAAGCCGGGCGCCCGCCTGATCAACTGCGCCCGCGGCGGGCTGGTCGATGAGGAGGCGGTGGCCGAGGCGCTGAAGTCGGGCCACCTCGCCGGCGCCGCCTTCGACGTCTACAATGTGGAGCCGGCCAAGGAGAACGTGCTCTTCTCCGCCCCCAACGTGGTCTGCACCCCGCATCTGGGCGCCTCGACCAACGAGGCGCAGGAGAACGTGGCCCTGCAGGTGGCCGAGCAGATGTCGGACTATCTGGTGCGCGGCGCGATCTCCAACGCCATCAACGCGCCGTCGGTGACGGCCGAGGAAGCCCCGATCCTCAAACCCTGGATCGCGGTCTGCGAGGCGCTGGGCGGCTTCGCCGGGCAGGTGACCGAGAACCCGATCCTCGCCATCGACATCGAATATGTGGGCCGCGTCGGCCAGCTGAACCAGAAGCCGCTGACCTGCGCCATCGTGGCGGCGCTGCTGACCCCGGTGGTCGGCGAAGGCGGCGTCAACATGGTCTCGGCCCCGGTGGTGGCGCGCGAGCGCGGCATCAAGATCTCCGAGACCCGCAAGGATGCGCAGGGCGCCTACGGCTCCTATGTGCGCCTGGTGGTGACGACCGAGAAGCAGACCCGCGCCGTCGCCGGCACCGTCTTCTCCGACAACAAGCCGCGGATCATCCAGATCAAGGGCATCGACCTCGAGGCAGATCCGCTGCCCAACATGCTCTACACCACCAACAACGACGCGCCGGGCTTCATCGGCGCGCTGGGGGCGAAGCTGGGCGAGCTGGGGGTGAACATCGCCACCTTCGCGCTGGGCCGGTCGGAGAAGGGCGGCGAGGCGATCGCGCTGCTCGGCGTGGACGAGCCGCTGACCAAGGCGATGCTGGAGCAGATCTTCGCGCTGCCGCAGGTGACCCAGGCCAAGGCGCTGCGCTTCTGAGCGCCAGGCGCCTGACAGGTCCTGAACGTGAAAAGGGGCGGCCTGCGGGCCGCCCCTTTTTCGTGTCTGTTCGGCGGATCGCGAAAGGTCAGCCCCGGCGACGGCTCCGGCGCGCCAGCCCCAGCGCGCCAAGGCCCGCGGCCAGCAGCGGCAGGGCGGCGGGCGCCGGCACCGAGGACGGCTCGGCCTCGGCGGACAGCAGGTCCGAGAAATCCGTCCCGTTGTCGTCGCGAAGGTGGAATTCGAAACCCGACGAGCTGACCACCGAGGACAACGCCGCCTGCCCGTTGACCACCCCGCCCACCACCGTCATCGCGGCGAGCGGCGCGAGCATCGAGCCTTCATGCGCGAAGGCGCCCATCACGATCGACGTCGCCTCGTAGTAGTTCACCATGACGTTGGAGGCGTAGCTCGACGCCTGCTCGCAGGTGTAGGTATTGGCGCAACCGGCCTCGCCGAAGCTGACGCTGCCGCTCAGCGCGTTCATGGTCTGGCCGGCGACGTTGATCAGCACGCGCGAGCCCAGCGGCACGTCGATCACGCGGGTCTTGCCGAAGCTGGCGGAATTCCACTGCGCCGCGGTGAGATTGAAGACGTTGAGCGACGCATCCATGCCGCGCAGGGTGAGGAAGGCGTCGCTGTCCTCGTCCACGACCCCCGCCTGCCCCGCGACCGGCGTCAGCGCGGCGAGCTCGGCGGAGGCCGATTGCAGCGCCGTCCGCGCCGCGGCGAAGTCGAAGGAGGACGACACGTCGCCCACGCCGTCGGTCACCGTGTTGCCGGCGCCCGAGCTGGTGATGGACACCGTGGGCGCCAGGCTTCCGCCGATCACCACATTGCCCGCCTGCTGGTCCCAGCTGACCGTGGCGGAGCCGGAATTGGCGAGGTCGCCGCCGACCACCAGATCATCGCGCGCCCCGCTGGACTGCGGCAGGGACGAGGACGGCGCCTCATAGACCGTGCATCCGGGCGACGAGCAGCCGCCGACGGAATAGCTGCCGTTCACGGTCAGCGTGCCGCCCACCGCCAGGCGCCCCTCCGTATCGCCGCCGGAGGTGTCGAAATCCTCGAAAATGATGGCGTTGAAGCCGCCCGCGGCGCTGAGGCTCGCGGCTTGCGCGGCGCCGATGGCGGAGGAGGACATGACGCAGGCGACGGCGATGGTTCTGGAAACGGAGATCATGGGTCGCTCGGCAGCTGAATGAAACGTGAGGGGCGAGACGGGGACCGTCTACAGCACAGAGTCGGGCACAGGACAATCATGAATATGTGAATCTTTGTCAAAGGCGTTCGGCGTTTACGATTTATTAACAGGTGCGTTTTGAGCCGCTCCGAATCAGCGGCCGATTCAGCGCGCCGGGGCGGCTGCCGGAAGCGCATGTTCGGGCGCGGTCAGGGGACGAATCGCGCCCTCGGCCCGCGCCGGCGCGGCGAGGCTCTGCCCCGCCTCGAGCACCCCCGCCGTCTCGAACCGGCGCGCGGCGGGCAGCACCCGCGTTTCCAGCGAGCCGACCGCGTCGTTATACTTGTCCACCGCCCCACGCAGGCCCTTGCCCACCCCGTCCAGCAGCGTCCCGAACCGCGCGAGCCGGTCGTAGAGCAGACGGGCGTCGCGGGCGACCGCCTCGGCGTTCTCGGCCAGACGCTCCTGCCGCCAGCCATAGGCGACCGATTTGATCAGCGCGATCAGGGTGGTGGGCGAGCACACCAGAACCTTCGCCTCCAGCGCGGTCTCGAAGATGCCGGGATCCTCGGCCATGGCGGCGGCGTAGAACGCCTCGCCGGGCACGAACATCACCACGAAATCCGGGGTCTCGGGCAGCGTGCGCCAGTATTCCTTGGAGCCGAGCATCCGCACATGAGAGCGGAGCTGGCGCGCATGATGGGCGAGCGCGGCGCGCTGGGCGTCGGGATCGGTCGCCTCCAGCGCGGTCAGATAGGCGTCGAGCGGGGTCTTCGCATCGACCACCACGCATTTGCCGCCGGGCAGGCGAACCAGCGCGTCGGGGCGGCGACGGCCTTCGTCGGTCGCGAACCCGGATTCCATCGCGAAATCGACATGCTCCAGCATTCCCGCCATCTCGAACACCTGGCGCAGCTGGAATTCTCCCCAGCGGCCGCGGGTCTGGGGCGCGCGCAGGGCCTGGACCAGTTTGCCGGTCTCGGCGCTCAGCCCCTTCTGGCCAAGCGCCAGCGCCGACACCTGCTCGCGGATCTCGGCATAGGCCCCGGCGCGGGCCTTTTCGAGCTCCCCCACCACCGCCTCGAATTTTCCCAGGCTCTCGGCCACCGGTTTCACCAGGCCCTCGATGGCGAGGCGTCGGGCGTCGAGATCCGCCGTCGCAGCCGCCCGATGGCTCTCGAACCGCTCCGACACCAGCCCCAGAAAACTCTCGGCGTTGCGCCCCAGCGCCTCCTGCGCCAAGGCGGCGAACTTGCGCTCGGCACTCGCCTCGGCCCGGCGCAGCTCGTCGAGACGGGCGGCATGGGCCGCGCGCTCGCCCTCCAGTTCGGCGGTCAGCTCGGCCCGGGCCTCGGCGGCGTCGCCGAGGCGGTTGC
>NZ_JBSRTQ010000134.1:0-11620 GCF_055129145.1 Albimonas sp.
CGTCGGCGAGGCGCGAGGCGCCCGCGCGGCCGGACGACGTCGCGCCTGGCGGGGCCGGGGGGGGCTGCATGGGGCCCGGGACGGGCGGGCGGCGGCGATCCGCGGCTTCTCCGCGTCTTTCGCCGTCCGGCGCCGGGGGCTATCGTCCGCGCCGACCGCCCAGATCCGCGCCGCGAGAAAGAGACCCCCCGATGATCGCCGAGACCCCACGCCCGGCGCGGGCGACCCAAGTCCGCGCGCCCGCGCCCCTCGTCTCATCCCCCTTCGCCCCACGACCCGCGCCCCGCGCCCGTCCTGCCATGCTGGCGGCGCTCGCCGCGGTCCTCATGCTCGCAGGCTGCGGGCAGGGCATGGGCGGCGGCGGATGGGGTTGGTACGTGGTCTCGCCGTTCACCGAGACCGGACGCTCGAACCTCGGCTTTCTCGCCGGCGGGATCTGGGACACGATCCTGATCTCGGTCACCGCCATGGCGTTCTCGATCGTCGCCGGGCTGATCGTGGCGATGCCCGCGATCGGCAAGAACAAATGGGGCCTGCGGGCCAACATGATCTATGTCGAGACCTTCCGCGCCATCCCGATCCTGGTGCTGATCCTGTGGGTCTATTACGGGCTGCCGGTGGTGGCGGGGATCTCGATCAACGTGTTCTGGGCGGGCGTGCTGGCGCTGGCGCTCGCCGACAGCGCCTTCGAGGCCGAGATTTTCCGCGCCGGCATCCAGTCGGTGCCCAAGGGCCAGACCGAGGCGGCGCAGGCGCTGGGCCTCACCTGGGTCCAGACCATGCGCCGGGTGATCCTGCCCCAGGCCCTGCGCCGGATCCTGCCGCCCCTGGCGAACCAGTTCGCCTACATGCTGAAGATGTCGGCCCTGGTCTCGGTGATCGGGATGCAGGAGCTGACGCGGCGGGCCAACGAGCTGGTCGTGACCGAATACCGGCCGCTGGAGATCTACACCGTGCTGGTGCTGGAATATCTGGCGCTGATCCTCTGCGTCTCCCAATCGGTCCGCTGGCTGGAGCGGCGGATGGCGCGGAGCGACCGGTGAGCGGCCTTCCCGAAGGTCCGGTCGTCGCGGCCCCGGCGCCCGGCGCGGCGCCGAGGCCCGCGACCCCGGGCGAGGCGCGCGCGCCGGCCGGGTCTTTCAAACTGGTTGCGGCGGTCGCGGCCACCCAGCTGATCGGCTGGGGCACCACGTTCAACATGCCGGCGGTGCTGGGGCGCCCGATGGCCGAGGCTTTGGGGATGCCGCTGCCCATGGCCTTCGCCGCCGCCTCGGCCTTTCTGGTGGCGCTGGCGCTGGTGTCGCCGCTGCTCGGCCCGGTGATGATCCGGCATGGGGCGCGGCCGGTGCTGACCGCGGGCTCCGCGCTGGTGGCGCTGTCGCTGGCGGGGCTCGCGGTCGTGCAGGGGCCGGTGGGATATTTCGCCGCCTGGACCGTGATGGGGGTGGGCGGAGCGCTGGCCTTGTCCACCGCCGCCTACGCCCTGCTGGCCGAGCGGCTGGGGCCGGCCGCGCGCCAGGGCATCGGCGGGGCGATGCTGATTTCGGGGCTCGCCGCCCCGGTGGGGTTTCCCGCGATGCTGTGGCTCGACGACGCGCTGGGCTGGCGGGCGACGCTGCTGGTCTTCGCGGCGCTCAACCTGCTGGTCTGCCTGCCGCTGCACTGGTTCGCGCCCGGGGCCCCGCCCGCCGCGCCCGCGCCCGCCGCGGGCGATGACGCGGAGCCCGTTCCGCCCCGGACCTATCGCGGGTCGGAGACCGCGCGCTTCGTGTGGCTCGCGCTCGGCGTGTCGCTGATCGGGGTGGTGACCTGGGGGCTGATGGTGGCGCTGCCCGAGGTTCTGTCGGCGCTGGGGCTCGACGCGGGGGCTGCGGTGCTGGTCGCCTCGCTGGTCGGCGTGGCGCAGGTGGCGGCGCGGGCGGCGGACATCGCGTTCGGCCGCCGCTCCACCGCCATGGGGCTGGCGATCGGGGCCACGGCGGCGATGCCGCTGGCCTTTCTGGTGCTGGCCTTCGCGGGGGGCGGGGTCGGGGGCGCGATGGCCTTCGCGCTGATCTACGGGGCGGCGAGCGGGCTGATGTCCATGGCCCGCGCCACCCTGCCGCTGGAGGTCTTCGACCCGGCCGCCTATGCGCGGCACTGGACGCGGCTCGGCCTGCCGATGCATTTCGCCTTCGCCGCCGCCCCGCCGGGCTTCGCGGCGCTGGTCGCCTGGGGCGGGCCGATGGCGCCGGTGGCGGCGGCCTTCATGGCCGCCCTCTGCGCCTTCGGGGCGATGCTGCGCCTGCGGGTTCTGGCGGCGGCCCCGGAGGGGGCGGCGGTCTGACGCCGCCCCCTCCCGGCGGCTCAGGCCTGCGGCGCGGCGACGGCGCGGGCCTCGGCCAGCGCCTCGGGCAACGCCGCCTCGAGCACGTCGAGCATCTCGGGCGTGCCGGCGGAGATGCGGATGCACCGGTTTTCGGGCTCCGCGAACGGCATGCGCACGAAGACCCCGCGCTCGATCAGACCCGACAGCACCGCCTTGGCGAAATCTCCGTCGCGCCCGCAATCCACCGCCACGAAATTGGTGGCCGAGGGCAGGGCGACCAGGCCGTTGGCCGCGGCGATGGCGCCGATGCGGGCGCGGGCCGCGACCACCTCGCGGCGCACATGCCCGATCCAGGTTTCGTCGCGCGCCGCGGCCTCGGCCCCGACCAGCGACAGGCGGGTCATGGCGAAATGGTTCTTCACCTTGCCGAAGGCCTCGATCATCCGGCGCGAGCCGATGGCGTAGCCGACCCGCGCCCCCGCCATCCCCTGCGCCTTGGAGAAGGTGCGCATCCGGATCACCCGGTCGTCCTCGGGGTCGATCACGGGCGCGGTTCCGTCAGGGGCGAATTCGATATAGGCCTCGTCGAGGCAGAGCACGCAGCCCTCGGGCAGCGCGTCGAGCATCCCCGAAATCACGTCCCCGCCGTGCCAGGAGCCCATGGGGTTGTCGGGATTGGCGATGTAGACCAGCGGCGCCTTCTCGGCATGGGCGGCGGCGACGAGGGCGTCGGGGTCCTCGTGGTCGTCGCGATAGGGGACCTGGACGAGGCGGCCGCCGAAGCTCGCGACATGGTAGTTGAAGGTCGGATAGGCCCCGCGGGACGTCACCACCGGCGCGCCCTCCGACACCAGCACCCGCACCAGCAGGCCGAGCAGCCCGTCGATGCCCTCGCCCACGATGATGTTTTCGACGGGGACGCCGTGGCGTTCGGCCAGCGCGCCGCGCAGGGCGTGATGGGTGGGGTCGGCGTACATCCAGATGTCGGGCGCGGCGGCGCGGATCGCCTCGAGCACGGCCGGAGAGGGGCCGAACACGCTTTCATTGGCGCCGATGCGCGCCTCGAACGGGCGGCCCATGGCCCGCTCCTGCGTCTCCGGGCCGACGAAGGGCACGGCGGAGGGCAGGCGCTGCACGAGCGGGGTGAAGCGGGGACGGGACATGGCGGGACCTCCGGATGCGGTCTTCCGGGCGCAGCAGAGGGCGCGCGCGGGTCGCGGCGGATTTCCACATGGGGCGGGCCGCGTCAAGCTTTCGCGCGAAACGAGGGGCGGGGGGACGTCGCCGGGGGACGTCCGCCTTCCCCCGCGACGGCGCGGCGCGGAGGAAGGCCGAGCGACCGGACGCCGCCCTCGTCAGGGCGTCAGAGCTTCGCCTTCGCCTCCAGCGCCAGCCGCCCGTCGGGGTTGAGCACCCACAGCTCCGCCTGATCCCCGAAGGTCCGCCCGCAGAGCGTGAAGGTCTGCCCGCAGAAGATCGGCGACACCGCGCGGTAGTCGAAGCGGGCCGGCCATTTGCCGGTCTCGTCGCGCAGGAGGTCGGCGAGCAGCTGCGCCATCAGCGGCCCATGGACCACCCGCTCGGGATAGCCTTCGTCGATGGTGGCGTAGGGCAGGTCGTAGTGGATCCGGTGGCCGTTGAAGGTCAGCGCCGAATAGCGGAACAGCAATACCGGGTCGGCGGAGAATGCGCGCGAGAAGGTCGGGCGCTCATGCTTCTCCGGGGCCGGGGGGCGGGGCTTGTCTTCGGGCGAGGGCAGGGCGCGGTAGACCAGGTCCTCCTCCTCGCGCATCGCCACGCCGTCCGGGCCCGAGATCTCGTGGCGCACGGTGACGATGGCGAGCGACCCCGACCCGCCCTGCTTGATCGCCACGTTCTGGATCACCGACACCCGGCGCGCGTCGACGCCGAGCGGCAGGGGGGCGAGGAACTCCATCCGCCCCCCCGCCCGCATCCGCCGCGGCAGGCCGGTGTCGGGCAGGAAATCGCCGGGCTTGGGATGCCCGTCGGCGCCGAGCCTGGCGCCGGGCTGGACCTCGGCGAAGAACAGGAAATGCCAGAGCGGGGGCAGCGGGTCGCCGGCCACGGGCGCGGGGTCCTCGCGGTTCAGCGCGGCATGGAGCGAGGCCACCCGCCACGGATCGATCCGCTCCTCCATCACCAGCGGCGCGCCGGCGCTGTCGGGCAGGGGCGAGGCGCCGTCGACCGGCGCCGCGGCCTGGCGCGGCACGGACGCGCCGTCGGCCGGGCCGCCGGACACGACGGAGAAGGGAGCGAAGAGGGGGGCGCTTCGGTCGTCGGTCATGCTCAGAACTCCGCCAGGGCGTCGAGATCGATGGCCTCGAAATAGGCCGTCTTGGCGTCGGCGTCGGCGTCGCCCGATACGGTCACCAGAATGCGCCGGTCGACCAGCGCGCGCACTTCGCCGTCCGACGTGGTCACCGCCTTGTGCTTGCCGATGCGCGACACGGTCCCCATCGCGCTCAGCGCCATGGCGTTGCCGAACATCGAGGACATGGCGGTCACCATCGGCCCGTCCGCGGCGAGCGTGATCTCCACCGTCCTTCCGCCCTTCGAATAGGTGGCCTGCGACACAAGCCCGCCGCCGAACATCGCCGCCGACATGCCGGCGTCCTCGCCGGGCTCGCGGGTCCAGCCGTCGAGCGCCTCGGGCAGGAACTTGCCGAGATCGTCGGCCTTGGCCTGGTCGAGCAGGGTGGCGGCGAAGGCGGTCTCCTCGCGCGCGGTGGCGATGTCGCCGGCCCGGTAGGCCTCCAGCGCCGCTTCGAGCGACGCCTCGACATCGTCCGCAAGCGCGCGGGAGGCGGGGACGGCGGCCCCCAGGGTCAGTCCGACGGCGAGGCCGGCTATGAGATGGCGCGGCAGCATGGCTTCCTCCCTGTTCGGTCGTCGCCAAGCCTGCGCGCGGCTGCGCGGCGACGTGGCGCGAACGTGTTTCGTCGCACATAGCCCGTCCTGACCGTCTGAGGTCAAGCCGGGACGGCCCTGCCGCGGGCCGGCAGGCGGGCCGAAGCGCGCGAACGCCGGGAAACGCGGGTCCGGGACGTCAAAGCACGGGAAACATGAACTGAATCTGAGAAGGGCCGCGGCGGTTGAGCGCGCCGCCGCGGCCCCCGTCACTCTCCCCTGAAGGCGGGCGCCCGCTTTTCGAGGAAGGCGGCGGCGCCCTCCCGGAAATCCTCGGTGCAAAACAGCAGGGCCTGGGTGTCGGCCTCGCCGGA
The DNA here is from genome assembly GCF_055129145.1 of Albimonas sp. NCBI lineage: Bacteria > Pseudomonadati > Pseudomonadota > Alphaproteobacteria > Rhodobacterales > Paracoccaceae > Albimonas > Albimonas sp. The sequence goes on from NZ_JBSRTQ010000134.1 coordinate 5,551, forward strand.
GAGAAGCTCGTCCATGCCCTGCGGCAGGCGGGCGAGGGTCTGCTTGGTGGCGGTGAGCGACAAAGGCGCGAGCCGCCCGGCCTCGTCCGCCATCTTCATCGCCGCCGCCATCGCCTGACCGGGCGCGCAGAGCTCGTCGGCCAGACCCCAGGCGCCGGCGGTTTCGGCGTCGATGGTGCGCCCGGTCATCGCCAGCAGCTTGACCCGGCCGAGCCCGATGCGCGCGGGCAGCGTCTGCAGCACGCCCAGATCCGGCATCAGCCCGATCTTGGCGAAGCTGAGCGCGAAGCGGGCCTCGCGCGAGGCCACGATCACGTCGCAGGCCGCCGCCAGCGACAGCCCGCCGCCGACCGCCCAGCCCTCCACCGCCGCGATCACGGGCTTCGGCCCGCAATGCATCAGCCGCACCAGCCGGTGGATGTCCTGGAGCCGCGCGCGCGAGGCGCCGGGCTTCATGTCCTTCATCCCCGCGATGTCGCCGCCGGCGCAGAAGCAGCCGCCGGCGCCGGCCAGCACGATGGCGCGCACGTCGGGGTCGGCCATCGCTGCGGACATGGCGTCGAAAAGGACCGACCGGATCTCCAGCGACAGCGGGTTGCGGCGCTTGGGATCGTTCAGCCAGATCACCTGCGTGGTCCCGTGGCGGACCGCGACGCAGAGCGGATCGGCGGGGCCGGGCTCGGCGGGAAGGGCTGCGTGGGTCATGGTCATCATCCCGTCTCAGCGGCCGGTGAAGTTCGGCGCGCGTTTTTCGAGAAAGGCCGTGCGGCCTTCGAGGAAATCGTCGGAGATCATCAGGCCGAGCTGGGCGTCGGCCTCGGCCTTGAGCATGGCGTCGAGCCCGGCGGGCATCCGCGCCAGCACCGACTTGGTGAAGCCGAGCGCGCGGGTCGCGGCGGTCGACATCTTTCCGGCGATCTTCATCGCGGCGGCCAGCGCCTCTCCGGCCGGGACCACCTTCTCGGCGAGCCCGTCGCGCAGCGCCTCCTCGGCGGTGATCGGATCGCCGATCAGCATGAACATCTTGGCCCGCCCGAATCCCATGCGCATCGGCAGGGTCCAGACCGCGCCCAGATCCGGCATCAGCCCGATCTTGTGGAACCCGCAGGAGAATTTCGCCCCCTCGCCGGCGATGACGATATCGCAGGAGGCCGCCAGCGCCATGCCGCCGCCGGCGCAGGCGCCCTCGACCGCCGCGATCACCGGCTTCTCGCATTCCACGATCATGCGGGTGATGCGGTGCAGTTTCAGGAGCGAATCCCGCCCGTCATGCCCGCTGGTCAGCGCCATCATCCCGGTGATGTCGCCGCCGGCGGAAAAATGCCCCGCGGCGCCGGTGATCACGATGGCCCGGACCTCCGGGTCCTCGATGCAGGCGGCGAGCCCGTCGAAGAGCCCCGCCTTGATCGCCGGCGTGAAGGCGTTGCGCTTGGACGGGCAGTCGAGCGTCAGGGTCGCGACCCCGCCGTTGCGGGTCAGCGCGACCCGGCCGGGATCGGCCTGGATGGGGGCGTCGGACATGGTTCCTCCCGCGGCGCAGGGCGCGCCATTCTGGTTTCTGCGTCCAGTTCTGCACAGCGGAACTCAGGATTGCAAGAGGCCCGTCGCCGGCGGCGTAGGGCGGGTGCGAACCCGTCGCTCTCGCCCTCAGCGGCTCAGCATCGGCCCGATGGCGCGGCTGAGATGGACGAGCCGCGGCCCGACCTCCTTCTCCAGCACGTCGCGCGACGAGGCGAAGCGCGGGCCGGCGGCGTTGAGCGCCATCGCCTCGGACCGGTCCGGCGACACCACGGGCGCGGCCACCGCGCGGATGTCGGACTGCCATTCGCCGTCGACGATGCAGAAGCCGCGTTCCTCCACCTCGGCGATGGAATCGAGCACGCGCACATGCAGCGCCGGCCAGGCGGGGCCCAGCTTGCGGGCCAGACGCTCGAAAATATAGTCGCGCTCCAGCGGGTCGATGCCCGCCAGAAACGCCCGCCCCAAAGCCGTGGTGGCGATGTCGACGCGGGTGCCGACCTCGAGCCGGATCGTGGTCATCGAGGGCGGGTGGCAGGCGTCCACATAGATCATGCCCAGCCGGTCGCGGGCGGCGAGCGCGATCGACAGATCCACGTCGGAGGCGAGCTTCAGCATCGGCTCGCGCGCCACCAGCCGCACGCGCAGGGACGAGATCACCGGATAGCCGAGCGTCAGAAGCGCCGCGGTCGGCTCGTATTTTCCCAGCCGCCGGATCAGGCGCAGGTAGCCCAGTTCGGTCAGGGTATGGGTCAGCCGGGTGATGGTGGCCTTGGGCAGGTCGGTGATCTCGGCCAGTTCCGAATTGCCCAGCGGCGCCGGGCGGGCCGAGAAGGCGCGCAGGATCTCGAGGCCCCGGGCCAGCGCCCAGACGAACTTGCGGTCGCGGGCGAGCCGCTCCGACGTTTCCTCATCCAGCCCCAGTTGCATGGCCGAGCGGGACGAGGCGGGGGCGACGAGCCCGTCGTCCTTCGCGTCGGGCGCGGTCGGGGGGGCGTTGGGGTCTGCGCGGGGGGGCGTCATCGGATCTCCTTGCAGGGCGACGCCAAAGGCTTGTCGCATTGCGCGACGATTGTCCACTTGGAGGGGCGTGAGCGGGGGCGGGTGGCGGCAGGGGGGCGCTACCGATCCGGACGGACGACGACCGTCCCGCGCTTGCCGCCGGCCTCCACCGCCTGGTGGGCGTCGCTCGTGCGGGCGAGCGGGAAGGCGGCGGCGACGGCATGGCGAGCCGGGACGGCGGGATCGGCGAGCCAGGCCGCGATGGCGGCCTGCGCCGCCTGGCGCAGCCGCAGGGGCGAGATCGGCAGCAGGAACAGACGCAGCGTCACGTTGCGGCGCAGAAGCCCGTAGACGTCGAGCGACGGGCGCGCGTCCCCGCGCGAGGCGTAGGCCGCGATCACCCCGTTGATCCCGATCACCCGTTGCGCGACCTCGGCGTTGCCGCCCAGATCGACTTCCACGATCCGGTCGACGGGGCCCGACGCCGCCTCCAGGATCTCGTCCGCCAGATCCGCCGCATCCCGGCGCAGCACGACATGGGCGCCGGCTTCGCGGGCGGTCGCCTCGCCTTGCGCATCCGACACGGTGGCGATCACCCGCGCCCCGTCGCGGACCGCGTGCTGGACCGCATAGGCCCCGACCGCCCCGGCGCCGCCGGTCACCAGCACGGTCTTGCCGGTCACCGGCCCGTCGGAATGCACGCAGCCCCAGGCGGTCATGCAGGGGATGCCCAGGCAGGCGCCTTCCGCGAAGCTCACGTGGTCGGGCAGGAGGGTGAGGAGCGAGGCGTCGAGCGCGATGGCCTCCGCCGCCGTGCCATGCGTCCGGCCTCCGCGCTGACCGTTGTAGAGCCAGACGCGGCGACCGATCAGGCCGGCGTCCACCCCCGGCCCCACCGCGTCGACCAGGCCTGCGCCGTCGGAATGGGGGATGATCCGCGGGCCTTCCATCGCATGCGCGGGGCCTGCCCGGCGGCTCATGTCGGCGGGGTTCACGCCCGACGCCGCCAGCCGCACCCGCGCCTCGCCCGGGCCGGGTTCGGGCATGGGAATCTCGCCCAGGGTCAGCACTTCGGCCGCCGGGCCCTGCCTGTCGTACCAGACCGCGCGCATGTTCCGCCCTCCCGTTCCATCCCGGCCCGCGCCTGAACGTCGTCAGGCCTTCGGGGCTCCCGATCCTGGCCCGGCCGGCGCCGCTCTGGCCAGAGGCGAAATTCCCCGGCGCGGCCTGCGCCTTCGGTTGTGGCGATCCGTCGAAAGCTGGCGTATCGTGAAGGTCAATCGACGGCGCGGACCTGGCCTTGGGAGGGGCCCCGCGACCGTCGTCCAAGGGAGAACGCCTCATGCTCGAACACATCGCCGCCGATCCGCTCGCGCAAGCGCGCGAGGAAGCCTGGTCCACGCCGCTCGCCAAGCTGGACGTGTCGAAGGCCGAACGCTTCGCCAAGAACCAGCACTGGCCGTTCTTCGACCGCCTGCGCGCCGAAGCGCCGGTGCATTACTGCGCGCAGAGCGATTTCGGGCCCTACTGGTCGGTCTCCGGCTACAAGGAGATCGTGGCGGTGGACACCAACCACCGGCAGTTCTCCTCGGCCGAGGGGATCTTCCTCGGCGACCGGGATCCCAGCTTCAAGACCTACAGCTTCATCGCCGCCGACGCCCCGATCCACCCCAAATGGCGCAAGCCGGTGATGCCCGGCGTCGGTCCCAACCGCCTGGCCGAGCTGGAAGAGGTGATCCGCGGCCGCGTCGGCGTGATCCTCGACGGGCTGCCGGTGGGCGAGGAATTCGACTGGGTCGAGCATGTGTCCATCGAGCTCACCACCCAGATGCTCGCCACCCTCTTCGACTTCCCGTTCGAGGACCGGCGCAAGCTGACCTACTGGTCGGACGTGGCGACGTCGGTGCCGCAGGTGGGCAACCACTCGCTGGACGTGGAGGAGCGCAAGAAGATCCTGCTCGACTGCGTGGCCTGCTTCACCGAGCTGTGGCGCGAGCGGGCGAACCGGGAGCCGGGCTTCGATTTCATCTCGCTGATGGCCCACGATCCGGCCACCGCGGATCTGGTCGACAATCCGATGAAGCTCTTGGGCAATCTCACCCTGCTGATCGTCGGGGGCAACGACACCACCCGCAATTCGATCTCGGGCGGGGTGCAGGCGCTGAACGACTTCCCCGAGCAATATGACAAGCTCGCCGCCGACCCGTCGCTGATCCCCGGCATGGTGTCGGAGATCATCCGCTTCCAGACCCCGCTCGCCTATATGCGCCGCACCGCGCTCGAGGATGTCGAGGTCGGGGGGCGCACCATCCGCGAGGGCGACAAGGTGGCGATGTGGTATGTCTCAGGCAACCGCGACGCGACCATGTTCGAGGATCCCTACGAGTTCGTCATCGACCGCAAGAACGCGCGCTCGCATCTGGCCTTCGGGTTCGGGGTGCATCGCTGCATGGGCAACCGCGTGGCGGAGATGCAGCTGCGGATCCTGTGGGAGGAGATCCTGAAGCGCTTCAGCCGGGTGGAAGTGACCGGCGAGGCGGAGCGGGTGATGTCGAACTTCGTGCACGGCTATTCGAAGCTGCCGGTGAAGCTGCACGCCTGAGGGCCGGGCGACTGGACGGGGGGGGCGGGGGGCGCCGTTCGGGCGCTCGGTCCTGCGGACCGTCGCCCCGCCCGCCATCCCCCCTCGGGGCTACAATTCCGGCGGGGTCCAGTCCTGCAGGCGCAGCGGGCGCCCGCCCAGACGTTCGAACGCGCGCTGGCGGCAGGTCAGCACCAGGATCTGCAGGTCGCGGGCCTGGCGGTGGAGCGCGTCGAACATTCGCTCGATCCGCGCATCGTCGGACCAGATCAGCGCGTCGTCGAGGATCACCGGCGCCGCCCCGCCGCCCCGCGCCAGCAGGCGGGCGAAGGCGAGGCGGGTGAGCAGGGCCAGCTGCTCGCGCATGCCGCCTGAGAGGATCGAGGCGGGTTCCGCCACGCCCCCCCGCTCCAGCTCCGCCGGCAGCAGCGTGGTCTCGTCGAAGCGCACCGCGGCGTCGTCGAAGAGCATGGCGAGCAGCGGGCGCAGCTCCGCCATCACCGGGCCGAAATAGTGGTCCCGGGCGGCGCCGCGCGCCGTCTCCAATGCGGATTTCAGGCGGATCAGAGCGGCGATCTCGGCGGCGAGCCGGTCGGCGCGGGTTCGGGCGGCCTCCGCAAGGCCGCGGGTCTCGGCGAGCGCCGATTCCGGGGCCTCTTCAGCGCGGGCGGCGACGGTGGCGTCGTGACGGGCGATGTCTTCTCGAAGCGCCGCTGCCTCGTCTCGGGCCGCCTCCACCACCGAGGCTGCACGGTCGGCGGCGGCGCGGGCCGCGTCGAGGTCCGCGGCGCCGTCCTCCAGCGCTGCGCGGGCGGCGCTTGCGGCGGCGAGGGCGGCGGCGGTGGCCTGTTCGGCGGTCGCCAGCGCCTCCGGGTCCGGCGCAGGCGCCGCGTCCAGCCGGGCGAGCGTGGCGGCGGCGTTGCGCGCGTCGGCGGCGGCGGCGGCCGAGGTTTCGCGCGTCAGCGCATG
>NZ_JBSRTQ010000135.1:0-11413 GCF_055129145.1 Albimonas sp.
CGGACTGCGGCGAGGCGCGGCGCCCCGGGCACAGGGCCGCGCGGAGGCTCGGGCGCGGCCATGCGCCGGGCCGGGAGACGCCGCGCGGATCACGGGCGCAGCAGGACCCTGCCGCGGGTTTCGGCGACCGTGATCGGCAGGCGGTCCATCGCCTGCTCCAGGCTCAGCACCGTCTCGACCTCCCCCCGCCAACGGCGATCGGCGAAGCGGGCCTGCACCTCCGCCGCCACCCGGCCGCGGGTCTGGGCGGGGGATTCGCGCAGCCAGCGCGCCAGCCAGAACCCCTCGATCCGCTTGCCCATGTAGATCATGTCGCCCATGCGCATCAGCCGCGGCGTCTCCGGCGAGATCTTGCCGTAGCAGATCCAGCGCGCCCCCCGCGGCATCGCCGAAAACGCATCCGCCACCGGCTGATCCCCCACCGCGTCGAGCAGCAGCCGCGGCTGCAGGCGGTCCGAGATCTCGGCGAAGCGCGCCGGCCAGTCGGGGGCGGAGACGTCGATCACCTCCATGCCGCCCGCACGCTCCAGCCGCGCGACCTGGTCGGGGCGGCGCGCCATGGCGATCAGCCGCACGCCCGATTCCCGCGCGAGGTCGAGCATCAGCCGCCCAGTATAGCCGGATCCGGCGGCGATCACCGCGGCGCCGGCGCCCGACGCGCGCACCATCTCGAACAAGGCCATGGCGGTCAGGGGGTTGAGCTGCAGGACGGCCGCATCCTCATCCGCGATGTCGTCGCGCACCGGCAGGCACATGGCGGCGTCGGCGACGGCGTATTGCGCCCAGGCGCCGCCGTCGGGCGCGCAGGCGAAGGACACGCGGGCGCCGATCAGCGCCCGCGCCTGGGGCCCGACCCCGTCGACGACCTGGCCCATCCCTTCGAATCCCAGCGGCCGATCGGGGAACCGGGGCCGACGGTAAACGCCGAGCATGTTGAGGAAATCCGAGCGGTTGACCCCCGCCAGCCCCACCTGGATCAGCGCCTGACCATGCTGGGGCGTCGGCGTCGGCAAGCGGGCGAGGCGCGCATGCGGGGCCATGGTCTGCGGCATCGGGAAGGCGGGCTCGACGACCGGACCGGCATCGCGGCAGACGATGGCGGACATGCGCGCGGGAATCGGCGCCGCCCCGCCGTCGCCGTCGCCGAACTCCAGGGGCAGGCCGAAGAAGCCCCCTTCGGAGCTTGCGGCAGCGTCCGGACCGCGCCCCCTCGTCGGGTCTGCGTCGGTCGGGCCGTCGCCGAGACGGTCGGGCGGGTTGGCGGCATCGGGCATCGCGCGTCGCATCCTCGACCCCGCCGCGCGGCCGCAGCCAGGCGGCGCCCCCGCGCGCGCCCAGGGCGGAGGCGGTCGGGAGGGCCCCGCAGGACGCGGACGCGAAAACGGCGCGGTTCCGGGGAACCGCGCCGCATGCAGGATCCTGCGGGCCGTCCCCCTGCTTCAACCGGGCGCGAGGCCCGGCCGAGGGAGGCGTCCCGCGGCCGGACCCGCCCCTCGGCGGAACGGGTCTAGCCGGGAATGGTTAACCAGACCTTGCGACGGCCCGAGGTCCCGGGCCGTCGCTCCGGCTCAGACGCTTTCCTGGGTGTACTGGCGCAGCTCGCGCCGCGCGACCTGGCGGCGGTGCACCGCGTCCGGGCCGTCGGCCAGCCGCAGGGTGCGGACATGGGTGTACATCTCGGCCAGCGGGAAATCCTGGGAGATGCCGCCGGCGCCGTGCATCTGGATCGCCTCGTCGATGATCTCGGCCGCCATGATCGGCGCGGCCACCTTGATCATCGAGATCCACGGCGCCGCCTGACGCGGGTCGCCCTGGTCCATCATCCAAGCCGCCTTCAGGCAGAGCAGGCGGGCCTGCTCGATCTTGATGCGGCTGTTGGCGATGATGTCGTAGTTGGCGCCCAGCTGGTAAAGCGGCTTGCCGAAGGCGGTCCGGTCCATCGACCGCTTGATCATCAGCTCCAGCGCCCGTTCGGCCATGCCGATGGCGCGCATGCAGTGATGGATGCGGCCCGGCCCGAGGCGGCCCTGGGAGATCTCGAAGCCCGCGCCCTCGGCGACCAGCAGGTTCTCCTTCGGGACGCGGACGTTCTCGAACTTCAGGTGGAAATGGCCGTGGGGCGCGTCGGGGTTGCCGAAGACCTGCATGGCGCGCAGCTTGGTGATGCCGGGCGTCGCGGGGTCGACCAGGATCTGGGAGTGCTGGCGGTGGCGCGGCCGGTCATCGGACGGCGTGCGGACCATGGTGATGTAGAGGTTGCAGCGCGGGTCGCCGGCGCCCGAGGACCACCACTTCTCGCCGTTCAGCACATACTCGTCGCCGTCGAGCACGCAGCTCATCGAGACGTTGGTCGCGTCCGAGGACGCCACCTGCGGCTCGGTCATCAGGAAGGCCGAGCGGATCTCGCCCGCGAGCAGCGGCTTCAGCCAGCGGTCCTTGTGGGCCTGGGCGCCGTAACGCTCCAGCACCTCCATGTTGCCGGTGTCGGGGGCGGCGCAGTTGAAGGTCTCGGCCCCCAGCGGCGACTTGCCCATCTCTTCGGCGAGATAGGCGTATTCGACCGTCGACAGGCCGTAGCCCGCCTTGGAGTCGGTCAGCCAGAAGTTCCACAGGTTCCGCTTGCGGGCCTCGTCCTTCAGACCGTTGATGATGGCGAGCATCTCGTCGGTATAGGTCCAGGGCGTCGGGGCCTGGGCATGGGCCTCCTCGAACTTCGCCGCGGCGGGGAAGACGTGCTCTTCCATCATCTTCTTGACGGCCGCGTGGATCGGGATCACGCGCTCGGACATGCCGAGCGCCATGCTCTGCAGTTCCGGCTTGATGTTCATGTTCATCGGGGTCTCCTCCGGGGTTGGTCGGCGCCCGTGTGGCCGGGCTTTTCGGGGCGATGGCAGGCGGGGCCGCCTAGGGGCGAAGCCTCAGCCCGCCCATCGCGAAGGCGGTGATCTGGTCGACGATGGCGGCGCGGTCTTCGTCGGTCTCTCCGTCGCGGGGACGATACCAGAAGACGGGGCCGTTGAGCGCCGGCAGCAGGGTGCGCACGGTCACTTTCACGTCGCAGGGGCGGAAGCGGTCGCCGGCGACGCCTTCGGCCAGCACCCGCACGAACAGGCGCTCATGCGCGTCGCGCAGGCTGACCAGATCGGCGACGGCGGCGCGCTGGTCCTGGCTTGCGGCGATGCGCAGATGCAGCTCCACCCCCTGCAGGGCGGTGCGGTGGAAGGCGCGGTCGCGCAGGATCAGGCCGGCATGGGTGCGGACCATCCGCTCCATCCGCTGATCGGGATCGCCGCCGGCGGCTTCGGCCTTCGCGACCTCGGCATGGATCATTTCCAGCGAGCGACGGGTGACGTCGTTGAAAAGCTCCAGCTTGGAGCGGTAATAATGGTAAACGCGGCCCTTGGTGGCGTTCATCACCCGGGCCACGTCGTCGATGGAGGTGGCTGCGAAGCCCCGTTCCATGAAGGCCTGGGCGGCGGCGGTCAGCACCTCTTCCTGGGCGGCGCCGCGCTCCCCCGGACGCGGGGCGACGGGCGGGAGCGACGGGGCGGAGAGCGGCGCTTCGTCGGCGGCGTCGCCGGCGGCGAGCCCCCTGGCGAAGGCGGTCTCCACGCCCTCCCCGCGGCCATCTTCGGCCTCGTATTCGCCCGGACTTTCGGGTCCGGTATGCGGGGTTGCGCTCATCTGTCGGACACTACATACTGTCGGGTATGTCGTCAACGCCGGACATCAGATCGGCGAGACAATCGGGGAGGATCGAGTTGAGCTATCTCGACGACCTGTTCGGCGTCGCGGGGAAGACCGCGCTCGTCACGGGAGGCGCGACCGGCATCGGGCGCATGATCGCGGAGGCGCTGGCCATGGGCGGCGCCCGCGTCCTCATCGCCTCGCGCAAGGGCGCGGAATGCGAACGCGCCGCGGCTGAAATCAACGCCATGAACCCCGCGGGCTCCGCCGAGGGTTTCGCGGGCGACGTGGGCTCGGAAGCCGGCTGCGACGACCTCGCCCAGGCCGTCGGGCAGCGCACCGACAAGCTGCATATCCTGTTCAACAACGCCGGCGTCGCCTGGGGCGCCGAGCTCGACACCTTCCCCTACGCCGCCTGGCAGAAGGTGATGAACGTCAACGTCGCGGGCCTGTTCGAGATGACCCGCCGGCTGTTCCCGCTGCTCGACGCCGCGGCGACCGACGCGGATCCCGCCCGGGTGGTCAACCTCGGCTCGGTCATGGGGCACTGGCCGATGGGCGACGGGTCCTATTCCTACTCCGCCTCCAAGGCCGCGGTGCATCACCTGACCCGGATCCTGGCCAAGGAATGCGCCCATCGCCGGATCACCTTCAACGCCTTCGCGCCCGGTCCGTTCGAGTCGAAGATGACCGCCTTCGCGACCGGCACCGACGAGAAGGCCAGCGCCGTCGGCTCCGACGTGCCTTTGGGCCGCATCGGCATTCCGACCGACATCGCGGGCGCCTCGCTCTTCCTGTGCTCCAAGGCCGGGGCTTACGTCACCGGCTGCATCCTGCCGCTGGACGGCGGCACGGGCGTGGTCACCGGCGGCGACCTCTGGGACAAGGCGAAAGACCTATGATCACCGAGAATGGCGTCGAGGACTACGATCCCCGCGAGCGCGACGTGCCCGAATGGACCGTCGACGAATTCAAGAGCCATGTCGGGCAGGAGATCGGCGTCTCCCCCTGGCACGACGTCACCCAGGAGGCGGTGGACGCCTTCGCGGTGGCCACGGACGACCGCAACTACATCCATGTGAACCCCAAGCGCGCGCGGGAGGAAGGCGGGCTCGCCGGGACCATCGCGCACGGGTTCTACACGCTGAGCCTGCTGGCCGGCTTCTCCTACAAGACCACGCCCAAGTTGAAGGGCGCGGTGATGGGCTACAACTACGGCGTCGACAAGGCCCGCTTCGTGGCCCCCGTCCCCGTCGGATCCCGCGTGCGCGGCCGCTACATGCTGTCGGACGTGCAGGTGAAGGACGGCGCCGTGGTCACCGCCTATGATGTGAAGGTGGAGATCGAGGGGCAGGAGCTGGCCGACGGTCACAAGCCCGCGCTGGTCGCGACCACGCGCGGCTACACCGTGATGGGAGACGAGAAATGAGCGAGGCCCACGCCGCCGCCCAGGTCGACGAGGCGAAGCTCGCCCCCTATCTGGAAGAGCATGTCGAAGGCTTCAAGGGCCTGAAGGGCCTGCACAAGTTCTCGGATGGCCAGTCGAATCCCACGTTTCGGGTGGACGCGGAGAGCGGATCCTACGTGATGCGCGCGAAGCCGCCGGGGGAGCTGCTGAAGTCGGCCCATCAGGTCGACCGCGAATACCGGGTGATGGCCGCGCTCGCCAAGACCGACGTGCCGGTGCCCCGGATGTTCCACCTGGCCCCGGATGATGAGCGCAGCCCGCTCGGCCGGCAGTTCTACATCATGGAGTTCCTCGACGGCCGCGTGCTGTGGGAGGCGCCCCTGCCCCAGTTCGCGCCCGCCGAGCGCGCGAAAATCTATGACGAGATGAACAAGGCGCTCGCCGCCCTGCACGACGTCGACTACAAGGCCGTCGGGCTTGAGGATTTCGGCCGCCCCGGCACCTATTTCGCCCGCCAGTACAAGCGCTGGTCGAGCCAGTACAAGGCGTCGGAGACCGAAACCATCCCCGAGATGGACGCCCTGATGGAGTGGCTGGCCGAGAACGAGCCGGCCGACGACGGCATCGCCACCCTGGTGCATGGCGACTATCGGCTCGACAACGTGATGTTCCACAAGACCGAGCCGAAGCTGATCGCGGTTCTGGACTGGGAGCTGTGCACGGTCGGCCATCCCTACGCCGATCTCGGCTACCAGTGCGCCAACTGGCGGATGCCGGACGGCGAGGGGTTCCGCGGTTTGGGCGGTCATCCCCGCGATGCGTCGGACGGGCTGCCGGACGAGGCGGCCTATGTGGCGAAATACTGCGAGCGGCGCGGGATCCCCCAGATCGACAATTGGGAATACTACATCGCCTTCTCGCATTTCCGTCTCGCGGCGATCATGCAGGGCGTCTACAAGCGCGGGCTCGACGGGAACGCGTCCAACCCCGACAAGGCGCTCCGCTCCGGCCGCTCGGTCCGGCCGCTGGCCGCGCATGCGCTGAAGGCGACGGAGAAGGCGGGGTGAGCCGGTTCGAAGGCAAGACCGTCCTGATCACCGGCGCCACCGGCGGTTTCGGGTCGATCGCGGCGAAGATGTTCGCGGCGGAGGGCGCCTCGCTGGTGCTCTCCGACCATCCCTCGCGCGATGTGGCGGGGTTCGCGGCCTCGCTGGGGAGCCCTGCGAAGGGCATTCCCGGCGATGTGGGGGATCCGGCGCTGCACGAGACGCTGGTGGCCTGCGCGCTGAAAGAGTTCGGCGGGCTGGATGTGGCGGTGAACAATGCCGGGATCGTGCATGCGCGGGCCCGGCTGGAGGACATCTCGCCTGAGGATGCGCTTCGGGTCATCAACATCGACCTGATGGGCGTCTGGCATGCGATGCGCGCCCAGATCCCGGCGATGGACACCCGCAAGGGCGGTCGCGGCGGGGCCATCGTCAACATCGCCTCCCTCGCCGGCATCGCCGGGGCGCCGCAGCTCGGCGTCTATGCGGCGGCCAAGCACGGGGTGGTGGGCCTGACGAAGACCGCGGCGGCCGAGAACGCCCGGCGCGGCATCCGCTGCAACGCCATCTGCCCCGCCTATGCCCGCACCCCGATGGTCGAGTTCGACATCGACAACGTGGTGGCGGAACGCGGGCTCGAGCGTGAGGCCGCCGCCGCCTGGATCGCCCGCGGCGTGCCGATGCGCCGGCTGGGAGAGCCCGAGGAGATCGCCCAGGCCATCGTCTGGGCCGCCGCGCCCGACAACGGCTTCATGACCGGCCAGACCATCGCCATCGACGGCGGCGTGACCTCGGTCTGATTCTTTTGCTTTGCATCACGCATGCGAAGGCCCCGGCAAGACGCCGGGGCCTTCGTCGTTTCAGCGGCCTTCGTTTCAGCGGTCTTCGGGCGCGATGTCGGCGAGGCGCGCCACATGGGCCGCGACGTCCTCGGGCGTGAATTTCATCGCCCGGCGCTGGTCCGAGGGCGGATGGTTCGCCAGCCCCAGCTTCAGCTCCGGCCGCCAGGCGCGGGCCGGGCGCAGGGGACGGGGCGCGAAGCCGCCGCCGCAGGTCGGGCAGACATTGCGCAGCGGGCCGTCCACGCAATCGGCGCAATAGGTGCACTCATAGGAGCAGATCCGCGCCGCCGCGTCATGGGGCGGCAGATCGCGGTCGCAGCGCTGGCAGTTGGGACGAAGTTCGAGCATGGGGCGCCTCCGGTCGAGATCGACGCCCCGATGATCGCATGCCGGCGCGGCGGCGGAAACGACGAAGCGCCCACGGTTTCCGCCAGTTCCCGATCGCGAGGACGGGCCCGGGCGGCCTCCCCGCGGCGGTCCGGTCGTCGCGGCCGACGGCTCACGCCTTGCGCAGAATGTCCTCGATCGACAACGCCTCTTCCGGCTCCCCCGGCTCCCCCGGCTTGCGAAAGCTGACCACCCGGCCGAGTTGTCGCCGCTCCTTGCCGAAATGGCCCTTTCCCGCCCGCGGCTTGCCGCTGCCTGACGTGCGTCCCGCGGCGCCGGCGCCCTCGGCCGGGGGCGCATCGTGGAGCCGCAACGGCACCCCCAGAAGGCGCGCCGTCGCCAGCACCATATCCAGCCGAATCCTTTGCCAACGTGTCATGCGCCATCCCTCCGGTCCGCCCCCGAAGATGCGCTCCGGCGCGTTAACGCCGGATTGAAAACGGTGGCGCCGCCGCGTCTTAACCCTGATGCGGCCAGCCGCGTCGGCCCCGGTCCCCTACCCCCTGCGCCCGACCATGAACGGCTCCTCATGCGCGCGGACCAACGTCTCGATCGCGTAGACCGAGGTCCGGGCGGTCAGGTAGAGCATCCGCCCATCCTCCCCCCCCCAGGCGAGATTGGCCGCGGGCTCCGGGCAGTCGATCTCGCCCAGCTTGCGCCCGTCGGCGGCGTAGACCCAGACCCCGCCAGGGCCGGTCAGCCAGACATTTCCGACCTCGTCGCATTTCATGCCGTCGGGCGCGCCCGGCCGGCCCTCCGGCTCGACGATGCGGGCCGCGAAAAGCTCTCCCGGCCCCAGCCCGTCCGCGTTGACGGCGAAGCGGCGGATGGTCCCCGCCACGGTGTCGTCGACATAGAGCCACGCCTCGTCGGGCGAAAAGCACAGCCCGTTGGGCTGCAGGAACATGTCGCGCGGCACGACCAGCTCCGGTTCCTCGCCGGGCTGGTGGCCGGGGCGCAGGCGGTAGACGCCGCGGAAATCCAGTTCCGTCTCCCGTCCGTCGCCGAAGGGCGGCGTGCGCCCATAGGTCGGATCGGTGAACCAGATCGCCCCATCCCGCCCGCAGACCACGTCGTTGGGGGAATTCAGCTCCTTCCCCTCGAAATGGCTCGCCAGCACCTCGCGCGCGCCATCCGTCCGGAACCGGGCGACGACCGAGCTGAGATGCTCGCAGGCGATCAGGTTCAGGTCGGCGTCGAGCGTCAGCCCGTTGGCCTGCCGGGTCGGGGCGAGCATGCGCCGCACCTCCGAGCCGTCGCGCCAGCGATAGCGCGCGTCGCCCTTGATGTCGGAGAAGATCAGCACGCGGTCCAGCGGGTGCCAGACCGGCCCCTCGGTGAACACGAAGCCGGAGCAGACCGGCCGCGCCGCCGCCCCCACGCGCACAAGACCCCAGAATTCCGGATCGGTGGCCCGAACCCCCATGATATCGCCTCCCCTTGCGATGCGCCCCCGCGCCGGACGATCATGCCCGCAGCCCGGCATCCCCGGCAACCCGCCCTCGGGAGGTTTCATGTCCGCATCCCCATCCGCGCCCGACGCCGCCCCCCGCGATTCTTCGGGGGGGCCTGATCCTGCCGGCGTCGACGTCGCCATCGTCGGCGGCGGCGCGGTGGGCGCGGCGGTGGCCTGGGGCCTGTGCGTGCTGGCGGGCTTCGAGGGCCGGGTGGCGGTGATCGAGCGCGACGCGAGCTACGCCCACGCCTCCGTGGCGCTGAACGCGGGCGGGATCCGGGCCCAGTTCTCGACCCCGGTGAACATCGCGCTGTCGGCCTATGGGGTGGAGGTGCTGCGCGCCTTCCCCGACCTTTTCGCCGACGGGCCCTCGCGCCCCGATCCGGGGTTCCATGAGCAGGGCTACCTGTTCCTCGCCGCCACGGCGCGGCAAGAGGCCGCGATGCGCGCAACCCACGCGGCCCAGCTTCGGGCCGGGGCCGACGTGGCGCTGCTGTCGGGGCCGGAGGTCGCCGCGCGCTTTCCCCATCTGCGGGCCGACGATGTGCGGCTGGCGAGCCTCGGCCTGTCGGGAGAGGGCTGGTTCGACAACATGGGCCTGCATGGCGCGATGCTGCGCGCCGCCCGCGCCGCCGGCGCCCGGGTGATCCGCGACGAGGCGGTGGGCTTCGACATGGCGGGGGGCCGGGTGACGGGGGTGCGCCTTGCGTCGGGCGGACGGCTCGCCTGCGGGGTCGCGGTCAACGCCGCGGGCCCGCGGGCGGGGGGCGTGGCGGCCTGGGCCGGGCTCGACCTGCCGGTGGAGCCGCGCAAGCGCACGCTCTTCGTTTTCGACTGCGCCGCGCCGCCCGTGGGCGCGCTTCCGCTGATGATCGACCCGTCGGGCGTGTTCTGCCGCCCCGAGGGGACCGGCTTCCTCGCCGGCGCCGCCCCAGCGGAGGACCCGCGCGTGCCCCCCGACGATTTCGAGCCGCGCCACCAGGAGTTCGAGGACATCGTCTGGCCGGCGCTCGCCGCGCGGTCGGAGGCGTTCGAGACGATCCGCCTGCGCCGGTTCTGGGCTGGGCACTATGAGTGGAACCGCTTCGATCGCAACGGCGTGGTCGGCGCGCATCCCGACGTGGCGAACCTGATCCACGCCGCCGGCTTCTCCGGCCACGGGCTGCAGCATGCGCCGGGCGTCGGGCGCGGCGTGGCGGAGCTGATCGCCTTCGGGGCCTATCGCAGCCTCGACCTTTCCCCGCTGGGCTGGGAGCGGCTCATCGAAAACCGGCCGCTGGTGGAGGAGGAGGTCATCTGACCACGCCGATAGCCCACCTTCCCACCCGGGCGCGGTCACGGGGCTGGAACGGAGCCGGCGCTTGCGCCTACAGTCGCCCCCGATGACGGACGCAGGGCCCGGATCAACAGGCCCCCCATACGACCCGAGCCCGACACGCCCCGAGGAGGATGCGCCATGCCGCAGGACCAGATCGCCCCCCCGCCCTACCGCGCCGACCATGTCGGAAGCCTGCTGCGCAACGCTGCGGTGAAGGCCGCGCGCAAGGGGTTTTACGAGGACAAGACCCTCCCCGTCGAAGCGCTGCGCGAGGCCGAGGACGCGGCCATCCGCGACTCGATCCGGATGCAGGAGGAGGCGGGCCTGATGGCGGTGACCGACGGCGAATGCCGCCGGTCGTTCTGGCATTACGACTTCATCGGCGCGCTCGACGGCTTCGACCTGGAGGAGCGGGACGAGGGCGTGGCTTTCGCGGGCGTGAAGCTCCGCCCGATTTTTCCTTGCATCAAGGGCAAGCTCGATTTCCCCGAAGATCACCCGATGCTGGAGCATTTCAAGTTCGTCGCGGCGAACACGAAGGTGACGCCGAAGATCTCGATCCCTGGGCCCTCCTGCTGCCATTTTCGCACCGCGGTCGCCGACATCCACCCGCCCGAATACAAGGACCCGCAGGCGCTGTTCGAGGCGCTGGCCGGCGTCTACAAGAAGGCCGTCGCGTCGTTCTACGCGGCCGGCTGCCGCTATCTGCAGATGGACGACATCTTCTTCGCCTATCTCTGCGATCCCAAGCATCGCGCGGCGCGCGAAGCCGACGGGCAGGACCCGGACTGGCTGATCGACCGCTACGCCTGGATGATGCATGAGGCGATCAAGGACCGCCCCGCCGACATGCTGATCGGGATGCACATGTGCCGGGGCAATTTCCGCTCCACCCATGCGGCGGAGGGGGCCTACGACCCCGCGGCGGACGCGGTGTTCAACAAGACCGGCGTCGACATCTTCTTCATGGAATACGACACCGAGCGGGCCGGCGGGCTCGAGCCGCTGCGGCTGCTCGCCAAGGGCAAGCAGCGGGTTCTGCCGGGGTTCATCACCACGAAGACCGGCGGACTGGAGAACCTCGACGATCTCAAGCGCCAGTTCGAGGCGGCGTCGAAATTCGCCGACATCGACCAGCTGGGCATCGCCCCGCAATGCGGCTTCGCCTCGACCGAGGAAGGCAACGACATCACCGTCGACGACCAGCGCCGCAAGCTGGAGCTGGTGGTGAAGACCGCCGAGGCGATCTGGGGCGGCGTCAACGCTTGA
>NZ_JBSRTQ010000136.1:0-13260 GCF_055129145.1 Albimonas sp.
GGCTCGGGTCCGCTGAACACCGAGACCACGCCCCGGCGCGACTCCTCGTTTCCGTCAACGTCGGAAAGTTCCGTGGGCAACAGCCGGTCAGCGCGGGCGCGGATCTGGTGCGAGGTGCGGTAGTTGACCTTCAGCACACGAGAGCGACCGCGGATGTCGACGCCCAGCCGCGCCCAGGAGAAGGGCTGACGGAAGATGCGCTGGGCGATGTCGCCCGCGAAGAAAAGCGCATCGGGCGAAGGCGCGGCGGCAGCGAGGAAACGCAGCTCGGCCATGGAAAGGTCCTGCGACTCGTCCACAACCACCGCTGTATAGAGCGGCGATTCGGCGACCAGCGGGCGCAGGCGGTCGAAGGCGGCGCTCCAGGTGGTCGATCCGCGGGTCTCGAGGCGAGCGCGGGCGTTGGCCATGATGGCCCAGAGCAATTCGCGCTGCTTGCCGCCGACGCGGGTTTTGCGGCCCAGACGAGGGACATCGGCATAGGCTTCCGCATCGCGGATGTTCCAGCCGTCGACTACGTGGGTCCACTCATCGAGCAGGAAGGCTTCGGAGAAAGTTGCGCCGGCTTCGACCTTCGCTTTGCTCAGCGCTCGGGCGATTTCTGCGTCGGAGGCTATGTCCAAAGATCCAATCAGGCGCCCATGCAGCTCTTCGGCGAGGCCTTGCAGGCTGCGCACGCCGATCCGGCTGGCGATCTCAGGCTCGGCGCCCAGCAATCGGCACAGCTTGAGGCGCAGCGCGCCGGCGAGCGCATCGGTGAATGTTACGAGCAGCACTTTCGCATCGGTCGCGGCGCGGGCCATGCGCGCCGCGCGATGCAGGGCGACGACCGTCTTGCCGGTGCCGGCCGAGCCGGTGACCCGGGCGGGGCCGTTGAAGTCGCGGTCGACGAAATCGCGCTGGGAAGGATGGAGGAAAACCGTCCACGCCTCCCATGGCGCATCAAGCGCGGTTTCCAGCGCGTCGCGGTCCTCCATGACGCGGAAGCGGCGTAGCGCGTCGGGATGCGCGTAGGGGTCGACAGGCTGAGCGATCGCGGCCTGAGGGGGAGCGGGAAGCACGCCGACCGCGAGACTCAGCAGCGCTTCGGATGCCTCCGCGGGAAGATGGTCCGCCAGCTCGAAGAATCCCGGCTCGTCCACGGCGCGCACGTCGGCGATCCAGTCGAGAGGCACGCCGCAGGCGAGCAGCGTCTCGTCATCGTAGCCTTCGAAAAGAGTGGGCAGGGGCGGCGCAGAGGCCTCGACGACATGCGGCGCTGCGATCTCTTCGACCCGCTCGCGGATTTCGACCAACTGCACGGCGCCGGTGCGCGGATGCACCTCAAGGCGGCGCCGCTCGGCCCAGGCGTAGGCATCGTCATGGTGATCGACATAGGCGAGCAGCAGATCGGCGCCCCGCTTGTGCACCACGATGCGGATGTCGCGGTTGACGCGAACGGTCCAGAAGTCGGGATCGCGGGCGCGGTCGAGCCGGTGGAAGGAGAGGCCGGGGCGCGAGGGGGCGGTCTGCAGGTCGAAGGCGGCGGTCTTCACGGCCTTCTGCTCCCGCCCCGAAAGGCGGGCGAGACTGGCGGTGAAGGTGTCTGGAATGCGGAAGTTCATCCCCGCCTCAGCGTCACGTGCTCTGCCAGTCTCACCTCTTTGCGGATCTCGGTCGCATAGGAGGCTTGAACGCTTGCCGCATCGCAAAGTGCCTTGAGGTTTCGGCCATCAAGCGCTTCAGCGAACTCGATTCCGAACAGGTGGATCGCGACCACCTTCCCCTTGTCGCCCACCCTTTCGCACCGTTCGCG
Source organism: Albimonas sp. (assembly GCF_055129145.1). Lineage (NCBI taxonomy): Bacteria > Pseudomonadati > Pseudomonadota > Alphaproteobacteria > Rhodobacterales > Paracoccaceae > Albimonas > Albimonas sp. The sequence goes on from NZ_JBSRTQ010000136.1 coordinate 1,796, forward strand.
AAGGATCGCCGCAAGATCGCTTTCTTTCGTCATCACATCTCAAACACCTTCATCACCTCGTCCCCCACTGGTTCATGAGCCTTGCCGACGCCCGCGAAAAGCTGGACGATTGGCGAAGAGACTGCAACGAGGTCAGACCCCACAGCGCGATCGGGTACAAGGTCATCCGGGCGGTCCAAGGTTCGGGGTCACTGCACGGGATCGGTGATGGACGTCTCGACGCCGCGATAAAGGCTCGGAAAAAAAGCGTCTGAGGCTTGGTTCGAGGGTGAGGCGGATCAGCGAGCGCTTCCAGCGGAGGATCGCCTGCCGAACGCCGTGAACCGGGCTGTGACAAGGAAAGAGCATCCGCAGCGGCGCCCCGTCGACGGCATTCGCCGACCCTGGTCGGGCTCGTGCCGAAGGCGTTCCGATACGTGTCGAGCAGACCGCACGACGCCGCCGGGTGTCCCTGGCGCTGGTGGTCGACACGTCGATCTCGGACCGCCGCGTGGCCGGGGATCCGGATCGCGAGACCGAGCTTCGGGGACGGCCGAACATGATCGTGAGCGACGATGGGGCGGAGTTCACGTCGAACGCGTTGCTGGCCGGAGCGTCTTCGTCGGGCGTCGATGGCGCCTCATGGCGCCGGACACGCCCATGCGGAATGCCTTCGCCGAAAGCCTCAACGAACAGCTCTTCCGCGGCCTCCCCGACGCGCGGCGGATCATCGAAGCCTTGCGGGTCGCATGCAAGCGCGCCCGCCCCCACGCCAGCCTCGGCGACCTCACGCCGGCGGCGTTCGCAACCCGGTCCGAGTGAGGCCGAACCGAGAACGCCGCCGGCTTGCAGGCGAGGACGTTGCGGGGGCATGGTCACGCCCCTTCGCCGGCCCAGGGCGAGGACACCCGGGCTGCCAGCTTCGAGCGATCCGGCATTCAAGGCTTGCAGCAGCCCCAGGCGCATCAATCCGGAGCGTCACGCGCATCGGCTCCGTCGTCGGGGTCCAGCAAGCGCACCGCCTCACGGGCGGTCAGGCCGTGGATCACCGTGGAGGCGAAAATGGTGAAGGCGACCAGCGCCCAGATCGCGCCCGCGTCTATGAAACTTATATGCGTCGACGCATAGGCCAGATAGTAGATCGAGCCGATCCCTCGAACGCCGTAGAAGGCGAGAACGCTGCGTTCACGCAATGTGCCGGCGGAGCCTGCGAGCCCGGCGAAGCCCGCAAGCGGCCTGATCACCAGCAGCAGACCGAAGCCGACGAGCGAATGGCGCCAGTCGAGATAGGGCCAGAGCGCCGGCATCACGCCGCCCAGCACCACGAGCAGCACCGCTGTCACCGCGCTCTCGACCGCCCCGCAGAAATCGTGCAGCCGCCGGTGCACCAGGTGCCGCATCTCGGCCCGGCGCACCATGACGCCCGCGACGAAGGCGGCGATGAACCCGTAGCCTTCCACAAGCTCGACGAGGCCATAGGTGAGCAGCACGCCGGCGAGCGCCAGGACCCCCGGCCCGGTTTCGGCCAGGGTCTTCGACGGCTGCCCCCGGAAGAGCAGGCGACCCAATATCCAGCCGATCGCCCAACCGCCCGCCGCCCCCACCGAAATCCGGTAGGCCACGTCCCAGACCAGCCATGCGCCGAGCGCATCGGTGTCGAACGGACCCGCCGCGACGTGGATGGCGAGGTAGACGAAGGGAAAGGCCAGTCCGTCGTTGAGCGCCGCCTCGGTGGTCAGGCCGAAGCGGACCGGATGCTCTCGCCCTTGCTGGGGAGGGCCGACCTGCAGGTCGCCGGCAAGCACCGGATCCGTCGGCGCAAGCGCGGCGCCCAGCAGCATGGCGCCGGCCAGCGTCATGCCCGTCAACAGCGATCCCAGCAGCGCGACCGAGGCGATCGTGAGCGGCATGGTCACCGCGAGAAGGCCCACGGTCGGGCGCCAGAGCCGCCAGCCTCCGAACCGGTCGATCTGGATGCCGGCGGCGAAGAGCACCACGATCACCACGAACTCGGACGCGGCCTGCCAGGCGCCGGGGTTCAGGGTCGGGTCCAGCCCCTCGAAGGCCTCGGGAAACGCCAGCGAGGCGAGCATGCCGAAGACGATCAGCAGCGCGGAGGAGGATGGCGGCCGCCTGAACGCCATGCGCGGCAGCCAATATGCAAGCAGCAGGCTCGCCCCGATCCCCGCAAAGAGAACATGGGCGGGGTCCAGATCGAAAATCGCGTACTCGGCAACGTCGGCGGTCATCGGGTCGCTGCTCCTCGATCCGGACCTGTCGCCCGCCTGGACGGGTCCGCCCGAGATATTCGCGACTGGTTATCAGCATGTCCCTTTCCTGTCAGCCTCTCAGAACAGGCGCGTGGCGGCGCCCCGTCGAAAGAGCCTCGCGGCGCAGGAAAACCGCGCCAGAGAAGGTTCGACGTCAGGCCCGTCCCCTCCGCCACATTCAGACACTGAATCCGTCCAAGGGCCCCGATTGGGGCCTTTTTTCCTTTTGTTTCAAAGGGCGTTGGCAGGGGCATCCGCCCTTCGGAGACTGGGCGGTTGACGCAGAACGGGTCTCCGAATGGCCCGTGCCTCTCTTCGAGCGCCCCTCGATGGTCACGGGACGGCGTAAAACATCGTCGCATTTCCAATGGGTTGCCGCGCTCATGGGGTCGCGTCGTTCGCGAAGCAACCCTGCGGGGCAAGCTGTCATCCGACTGGTGCGTGACGCATGACATCCCTTTTTCAACATCCACCCAAATGAACCCTTTACAAAACTAGGATTGTGGTTATTTAGACATCATGACCACGACCAGCCCCACCGCCCGCGCCCTTGCCGCTCTCGGCCACGATGCCCGTCTGTCGATCTTTCGCCTGTTGGTAAAGGCCGGGGACGAGGGGCTGCGGGTCAGCGATATCGGCGAGCATCTCGGGCTCGCGCCGTCGACGCTCGCACATCATCTTTCGACTCTGGTCGATGCGGGTTTGGTGCTGCAGGACAAGCAGGGCCGTGAAGTGTTCAACCGGGTCGATTTTCCCGCCATGCATCGCCTGGTCGGATTCCTGACCTCCGAATGCTGCGCCGGTGTCTCGGTCCGCTCGTCGGAGGATGCGGCATGAGGCGCGCGCATCCTTTTTCTCGTCTTGAAGCAACTGCAATTCCGGAGATTTGGTGATGACTGATGCAACGCTTCCGGCGCCGGGCCTCCGATCCACGCTGCGCCATGTGTGGCAGGACCAGCGGGTCTGGCTCGCCTCGGCGCTGATCCTTGCGGCGCTGGCGATGTTCGATATCCCCCAGGCCGCCGACTCTGCGCTTTTCGCGGGCGATGCGCTGCTGGGCACGGCGCCCTTTCTGATCCTGTCGATCGCGATCGCCGCCTGGGCCAATGCGACCGGCGCCGATAATCTGATCGCAAAGGCCTTCACCGGCGCGCCGGTTCTGATGATCGGGCTGGGCGCCCTGGCAGGCGGCATCTCGCCCTTCTGCTCCTGCGGAGTGATCCCGCTGATCGCGGCGCTGCTGGCCATGGGCGTGCCGCTGTCGGCGGTCATGGCCTTCTGGCTGGCCTCGCCGATCATGGACCCGTCGATGTTCGTGCTGACGGCGGGCGTGCTGGACCTCGAGTTCGCCGTGGCCAAGACGATCGCCGCCATCGGGCTGGGCATCTTCGGCGGCACGGTGGTGCACCTTATGATGAAGCGCGGCGCCTTCGCCGATCCGCTGCGCGAGGGCATCGGCAACGGCGGCTGCGGCGGCGCCAAGATCCGCGCGCCCAAACCCGTGGTGTGGCGATTCTGGGCCGATGCGGACCGCCGGGCGAAATTCGGCAAGACGGCGCTGACCACCACGCTCTTCCTCGCCAAATGGCTGACGCTGGCCTTCATCCTCGAGAGCCTGATGCTTGCGTGGATCCCGGCGGAAACCGTCGCCGCCGCGCTCGGGGGCGAGGGCCTCATGCCCATCGTGACCGCGACGCTGGTGGGCGTGCCGGCCTATCTGAACGGCTACGCTGCCCTGCCGCTCGTCGGCGGGCTGATCGAGCAGGGCATGGCGCCGGGCGCAGGCATGGCCTTTCTCGTGGCGGGCGGCGTCACCTCGATCCCGGCGGCGATGGCGGTCTGGGCGCTGGCGCGGCCACAGGTCTTCGCGCTCTATCTCGGGCTGTCCTTGACCGGCGCCTTTGCCTCGGGGCTGCTGTTCCAGCTCTGGACCTCGATGGCATGAACAAGAGCGGCGAGACAGGTTGTCTTGCCGCTCCCTTCCCTGATCGAAGCCCCATCATGATCCCAAGACTGTCTCCGGCGCGGCGCGGCCTGATCGTCGCCGCCCTCGGATCTTCCCTGACCGTCAGCTGGGCCTCCAGCTACTACATCCCGGCCGTTCTGGCCGTACCCATGGCCGAAGACCTCGGCCTTTCGCCGGTCTGGGTGTTCGGCGCGTTCTCCATGGCAATGGTGGTCTCGGCGCTGATCGGGCCCTGGGCCGGGGCGCGGATCGACGGCTTCGGCGGGCGCGGCGTGCTGATGCTGTCGAACCTCGTCTTCGCGGCGGGCCTCGGGCTGCTCGCCGTGGCGCTCTCGCCGCTGGTCCTGTTCGCGGGCTGGGCGGTCATCGGTCTCGGCATGGGCATCGGGCTTTACGAGGCGGGGTTCGCCATGCTGGCGGGGATCTACGGCAAGGAGGCGCGCGGGCCGATCACCGGCATCACACTCATCGCCGGGTTCGCGAGCACCGTCGGCTGGCCGCTCTCCGGATTGATGTTGGCGACGTGGGGCTGGCGGGAGGCCTGCATCGGCTGGGCGCTGATCCATCTGGCCGTGGCGCTGCCGCTGAACGCCTGGCTGCCGAAAGGCGCCAGGACGGCAGCCGCCCCGGAGACGCCGGTCGAGGACGGTCCGCCGCCATCCCGGCTTGCGCTCGGGCTGCTGGCCTTCGTCTTTGCCGCGACCTGGTTCAACTCGACCGCCATGGCCGCGCACCTGCCCGGCCTGCTGCAAGCCGCAGGGGCCAGCACGGCGGTCGCCATCGCGGCCGGCGCGCTCATCGGCCCGGCGCAGGTCGCGGCACGGGTGCTGGAGTTCGGCCTGCTGCGCCGGTTCCACCCGCTTGTCTCGACCCGCGTGGCTGCGGCGGCCCATCCCGTCGCCGCCGTAGCGTTGGTGAGCTTCGGGGGACCGGCTGCTTATGCCTTCGCCCTTCTTCACGGGGCGGGGAACGGCATCCTGACCATCGCGAAGGGCACGCTGCCCCTCGCGCTCTTCGGACCGGCGGGATACGGGCGGCGGATCGGCTGGCTCAACGCCCCCGCTCGCGTCCTTCAGGCGGCGGCGCCTCTCATCTTCGGCGCTGCGCTGACGGCCTGGGGCGTCTCGGCGATCTGGCTGACAGCGGGGATCGGCGTCGCCTCGTTCATCGCTCTGCTGGCCTTCAGGCGGACATGAGCCAGCGCGCAAGAGCCTCGCGAAATCGCCGCGCGCTCAAGTTGCGGAAGAGAGATTCACCCGCTTCATCAACGCGGCCGCCGTTTCCTTTCGCTCGGAGCAGCGATCCACGAAATACGCCTTCCGGTCGCGCGTGAGCGGCGTGAACTTCAACCATTCCTTCATGACATCCACGATCCGGCCGCAGAGCGGCGACGGGCGCAGCCGTCCCGCCTCGTCGAGCTCCCGGAACGCCTTGCGGATGGAGGACTGGTTGGGAATGGTCACCATCCGCATCCAGCGCCCGAGCAGCCGCATCTGGTTCACGGCGTTGAAGCTCTGCGATCCGCCCGACACCTGCATCACCGCCAGCGTCTTGCCCTGCGTCGGGCGCACGGCGCCATCGGACAGCGGCATCCAGTCGATCTACGTCTTCATCAGCCCGGTCATGGCGCCGTGCCGCTCGGGGCTGGACCGGACCATGCCTTCGCACCGGGCCACCAGCTCTCGCACCTTCGGGTGGCGGGCATCCGCCCGGTCATCGACCAGCGGCAGGCCGGACGGGTGGAAGATCCGGACCTCCGCCCCGAGCGCTGTGAGAATGGCCCGAAGCGAGCCGTACAGGATCAGGATGCGGGACGGATGGGTGCTGATCGCAGATGACAGCAGCCGGTCCTGGTCAATTGCAGCGAAACTCGTCGTGTCGATCTGTGGGGCGTTCAGGTCGGTCAGGGCGTCAGGCAATCCGGTTTCCCTCGGCGTCGATGATCAATTGGCCGTCCTCCTTGGCGAGCGGACCCGGCGGGAGCCTGTCGAGCAGGTCGAGAACCGTTTCGGATGGAGGACAGAGCCTGACGCCCTTCGGCGTGCAGATGATCGGACGGTTCGCGAGGATCGGGTGGCGCGTCATGGCGTCCAGCAATGCGTCGTCGCGGACGTCCGGCGCGGCGAGCCCCATCTCCTCGGCCGGTGAGCGGGCAATACGCAGCGCCTCCCGCGCGGTGATCCCGGCGGCTGCGAACAGCGCCGGAAGCTGCGGGCGCGTCCATCCCTCCTTCGGATAGTCGATGACGGTCGGCTCGCATCCGGCCGCCCGGATGATCCCGAGCACGTTGCGGGAGGTGCCGCAGTCGGGATTGTGGTGGATGACGAACGGGAAGGTGCTCACTCGGGGAACCTCTCGCGGGTCCGGTTCGCGAACGCGACGAGGCTGAGCATCACCGGCACCTCGACCAGCACGCCCACTACGGTGGCCAGAGCCGCGCCGGAGTTCAGGCCGAAAAGCCCGATCGCCACGGCGACCGCGAGGATGACAAGGCCCTTCGGGCGCCGACCCACCGCCTTGAGCGAACCGAGATCCACCGCGATCATCATCGGATAGACCATCGTCCAGATCAGGACGGCGACGACGAGGTTGACCGAGGCGACCTCCAGCGCGGCCAGCGCGCCGAAGAGACCCGGCGCGAGGCTGCCGAGGACGAGCCCGGCCAGGATGCAGAGCGCGACCCAGAGGGTCAGCCAACGTTCGAACAGACTCATGAAAGTTCCTTCTCGTCGGGCTCGCAGCAGGCCGCAGCGGCGGGCGGGGTCAGCGTGCCGATGAATTCGGCCAGCGGCCCGAGGGCAGCCGCGTTCAACGCGTAGCAAGTGCGTGGGCCGGATATCTCGCCGGTGATGACGTCGGCGGCCTTCAGGATGCGAAGGTGCTCGGAGACCGTGGACTGCGCCAAGCCGACGGCGTCCACGATGTCGCCGCCGATGCAGCCGGGCGTGGCGAGCACCCGCCGCAGGATGCTCAGCCGGGCGGGATGCGCGAGCGCCTTGGCCAGCTCGGCAATTTCGATGTCGCTATCCAGCATGCAGCACCCCTAATTCGTCAATCGTCGATTAACCGCAGAGAAACAACGATCTTCCACTCGGAATGAACGGAAGGTTCGAAGCTCTTGTGGTGATGATCGCGGATCGTGGGCCGCGTCAGTCAAGCCTCAGGCCGGCGATGGAACGACAGGCTCCGCGCGGCGGCGCGCCAGCTCGCGACACAGGGCCTCCCGCGTGACGCCCGGCTCGGCGGCCACGTCTTGCCAGCGGCCCTTCTCCGGCAGGGCGTTCCCCTCGCCAAGCCATGCGACGAGACGGTCCGAAACGCGCGGCAGGTTTCGGATCTCGGCCCTGAGCCGGGCCGCCTGGACACGGCGCGCCAGCAGCGCGGACCAACTTGCGGCCAGTGTCGGTTCATCGGCGAGCGCTGACAGCAACCGCTCCTTCGGCAAACCTGCGCCGACGCTCTCTTCGGCGGCGACAGCATCGCAGTGGTGGCAGGTCGAATAGGCTGATGCCTCGGCGATCACCGCGCCTGGCGCCGCGTTCTGCAGGACCATGGCCGCGCTCCCCCACCGCGAGGATGGCGCGCCGCTTCCGGTCGTCGTCCCAGTCCTCGACTTCTCGAAGAAGGCGGCGACGTCGCCCCGATGCAGGCCGAAGGCGCTGGCGAGCGCGGCGTCGAACGCCTCTATGAAGGCGTTGTCGGTCGGCTTCCCCGGCCTCGAGAAGTCCAGGATCGCCCCGTGCCGACAGGCCCGCAGGTCAAGGTCGCGGGAGACGAACTCGCCGCCTTGGTCGACGCGGATCGACTTCGGGAAGCCCAGGTCGGCGCAAACCCTTTCCAGGGTCGCGACCACGACTTCGCTCCGGCAGGAGAACCGGGCGTCGAGCGCAGGCCCCGACCCAGAAGCTCGTCCGGAGCGGGAGCGCCGGCGGCGTCGGGGGCGCGATGGGCAGGGCATATCGGAAGCGGTATGTCCAAGAGCCGAAGACTGATTTGTCCCGCATGTCTGCGCAAGTTTAAGTTGCTATGGCCGGATGCGTCGGGAGACCCGCCGCGGCTCGGCGACAACGAAGGCGCCGGAGCAGGACCAGCTGGGAGGCTTGGGTCCGCCGTCGCCGACAGGGAGGATGCCGATGACGCCGATCACGCGCCTGCGCGCGACGAGAACGCACGCCTGCGCCGCGCTGGCCGCGGCTTCGCCGCGTTCTGCGCAGGGCATGGGCCGTGTCGACGTCGCCCTGCCCGTCAGGCCCTGCGCCCGGCGGGTCACGGGCGGCGACGTCATGGGCATCATGTTCCGGGCGAGCCGCCCCAACGCCGACCCGCGGCGCGCCGGGGACGGCATTCCCGATCGGCTCGTGCAGATCGAGACCCTGATCGCCACGGGCGGGAACGCGCGGGAGATCGCGATCCTCGACGGGAAGACCCGGACCGCCGCGCTCGCCGGACCCGGCCCGTTCGCGCGGTCGCGGATGGGTGATCCGCGGTCGGTCGACGACACCGGGATGACCCTCCACGAGGTTCGGTCGCCCCATGACGGCCGCTCCCGCCGGCGCGAGCCTGTCCCCGGTTTCAGAGTTCGCCCGCTCCGGCACGCCGACCAACGGCGCGCCATCTCCTCCCCCTGATGGAGCGGGTTCCACTGCCTCGCCGGCTCATCAGACCGGCGAGGCCCTTTTCCGGCAAAAAGGACGTCCGGCATGGCCGCGATCCTTGAGAGACAAGAGATCACCAGGCGGGGCCCCGGCGCGAAGGCGCTGTCGGGCGCCCGCCGGCAAGCGTCGCGCAGGGACCGGATACGGTTCGAGGGGCGGGACAAGCGGTTCCATCCCGCCGACAGGCAGCCGGACGTCATCGCCAGCGAGGGCGCCGAGGCGCCGAACCCTCGCCGCGATCCAGGTGGAGGAGGCGCGCCACAAACAAGAGGCCTCCGGCTCCAAGGGATATCCCGGCATGGCCGAGAGCGGCTGCGCCCGTCGCATTCGCATCCTGCGGAGGGCGCCGGGGCGGTTTTCGACCTTCTCGAGGGCACGCCCGGAAAGGCGTTTCCCCGTGACTGTCGCTGAAGCGCCCATGGCCGGAACCGGCCCGATCGACCTCGCCGTCGTGGGCGTGGGCAAGATCGCCCGCGACCAGCACCTGCCTTCCATCGAAGCCGACCCGCGCTTCCGGCTTGCGGCCACCGCCAGCCGCTCCGGCGGGGTGGCGGGGACGGAGAACCACCCGGATCTCGGCGCCCTGCTGCGCGCGCGGCCGGACATCTGCGCCGTGTCCCTCTGCCAGCCTCCGCAGGCGCGGTTCGAGGCGGCCCGCGCCGCGATCCTCGCCGGGCGCCATGTGATGCTCGAAAAACCGCCCGGACAGACGGTGGCCGAGGTGCAGGCGCTGGCGGATCTCGCGACGGCGCAGGGCGTGACCCTCTTCGCCACCTGGCATTCCCGCCACGCCGCCGGCGTCGCCCCCGCCCGCGCCTGGCTCGCGTCGCGGCCCCCGCGCCGGGTGCGGATCATCTGGCAGGAAGACGTGCGCGAATGGCATCCGGGCCAGACCTGGATCTGGCGGGCCGGGGGCTTGGGCGTGTTCGATCCGGGCATCAACGCGCTCTCGATCCTCACCGCCATCCTGCCCGCGCCGGTGCGCCTGACCGCTGCCGACCTGCACATCCCCGACAACTGCGAAACGCCCATCGCCTGCGATCTGGTCTTCGCCGGGCCCGAGGGGTTGCAGGTGGACGCCCGCTTCGACTTCCGCTGGGAGGGCCCGCCCGCCTGGGACATCGAGATCGAGACGGATGACGGCGGCCTTCGCCTGTCGCAGGGCGGCGCCCTCCTGACGCTGGACGGCGAGGTGCAGCCGCTGGAGAGCCCCGGCGAATACCCCGCCCTCTACCGCCGCTTCGCGGAGCTGATCGCCGCGCGCGCCTCGGACGTGGACCTGACCCCGCTGGTCCACGTCGCCGACGCCTTCCTGCTGGGCCGCCGCATCCCCGCCGCGCCTTTCCACGAATGACCGGCGGAGCCCGAGATGTCCGACGCCCTCGTCCACCCGATGCCCGCGCGCAGGGCCGGCGGCCGCCGCGCGGCGAGGATCGATGGCGCGTCCTCTCCCGCGTCCACGACATGCCGGCGCAGCGCCAGGGCCAGGCCGGCGACCCGTCGCCGCCCGCGCCGGGCGCGCCAGAACATCCCCGCGGCGCGGTTGCCGGGGGATCTGCGCGGCTGACCGGCCGCGCATCGACCGAGGGGCGCGGAACAGGAGCCGCGTCCGATCCTCTTCGGGACGCAAGAACGCCCGGAGACCTGACAGGGAGACTGAAATGCTCAAGACCTTGCTGGCCACCGCGGCCATCCTCGCGGCGCCCGCCTTCGCCTCGGCGCAGACCGTGGGCTTCGCCCAGATCGGATCGGAGTCCGGCTGGCGCGCCGCCGAAACCACCCTGACCAAGATGCAGGCCAAGGAACGCGGGCTCGACCTGCGCTTCTCCGACGCCCAGCAGCGGCAGGAGAACCAGATCGCCGCCATCCGCAGCTTCATCGCCCAGGGGGTCGACGCGATCCTGCTCGCCCCCGTCGTCGCCACCGGCTGGGATTCGGTGCTGGAGGAGGCGAAGGAGGCCGAGATCCCCGTGGTTCTGCTCGACCGCCGCGTCGACAGCGCCGACGACCTCTACCTCACCGCCGTCGGCTCCGACCTCGAACATGAGGGCGAAGTCGCCGGCCAGTGGCTGGTGGATGAGGTGGCGGGCGCCGACTGCCGCGTGGTGGAGCTTCAGGGCACCACCGGCTCCAGCCCCGCGATCCTGCGCAAGACCGGGTTCGAGAAGGCCATCGCCGGCCACGACAACATCGAGATCGTGCGCTCCCAGACCGGCGACTTCACCCGCTCGCGCGGCAAGCAGGTGATGGAGAGCTTCCTGCAGGCCGAGAACGGCGGCGCCGACATCTGCGCGCTCTACGCCCACAACGACGACATGGCCGTGGGCGCGATCCAGGCGATCAAGGAGGCTGGGCTGAACCCGGGCGAGGACATTCTCGTCCTGTCCATCGACGCGGTGCCCGACATCTTCAAGGCGATGGCCGAAGGCGACGCCAACGCGACGGTGGAGCTGACGCCGAACATGGCCGGCCCCGCCTTCGACGCGCTGAAGGCCTACTGGGCCGACGGGACCGCGCCGCCGAAGTTCATCCAGACCGACTCCCGCCTCTACACCGCCAAGGACGACCCGATGGCGGAATACGAGGCGCGCAAGG
>NZ_JBSRTQ010000137.1:0-11168 GCF_055129145.1 Albimonas sp.
CTATTCGCTGGCCGAGCCCAACACCCTGACCATCTGGGAGGCGCAGTTCGGCGACTTCGCCAACGGCGCCCAGATCATGATCGACCAGTTCGTGTCGTCCGGCGAGCGCAAGTGGCTGCGCATGTCCGGGCTGGTGATGCTGCTGCCCCATGGCTACGAGGGCCAGGGGCCGGAGCATTCCTCGGCCCGCCTCGAGCGGTTCCTGCAGATGTCGGCGGAAGACAACTGGATCGTCGCCAACTGCTCGACGCCGGCGAACTACTTCCACATCCTGCGTCGCCAGATCCACCGCACCTTCCGCAAGCCGCTGGTGATCATGACGCCGAAGTCGCTGCTGCGTCACAAGAAGGCCGTGTCGTCGCTGGACATGCTGGCCACCGGCTCCAGTTTCCACCGGGTGCTGTGGGACGATGCGGAAAAGGGCTCGTCCGAGCTGACGCTGAAGCCCGACGCGGAGATCAAGCGCGTGGTGATCAGCTCCGGCAAGGTCTACTATGATCTGCTCGACAAGCGCGACGCGGAGGGGCGCGACGACGTCTACCTGCTGCGGCTGGAGCAGTTCTATCCGTTCCCGGCGATCTCGCTGACCAAGGAGCTGTCGCGCTTCAAGGATGCGGAAATCGTCTGGTGTCAGGAAGAGCCGAAGAACCAGGGCGCCTGGACCTTCGTGGAACCGAATATCGAATGGGTGCTCGGGCGCATCGGCGCCGCTCATGGCCGTCCCCGCTATGCGGGTCGCGCGGCCTCGGCGTCGCCGGCGACCGGGCTCGCCTCAAAGCATCGCCAGGAGCAGGAGACGCTGCTCTCCGACGCGCTCGGCTGAAGGAGTTCAGACTATGACCGTTGAAGTGAGGGTTCCGACCCTCGGCGAAAGCGTCACCGAGGCGACCGTGGCCACCTGGTTCAAGAAGCCGGGCGACGCGGTGGCCGTGGATGAGATGCTCTGCGAGCTGGAGACCGACAAGGTCACGGTGGAGGTTCCGTCCCCCGCCGCCGGCAAGATGGGCGAGATCGTCGCGGCCGAGGGCGAGACCGTCGGGGTCAACGCCCTGCTCGCCACGGTGACCGAGGGCGAGGGCGCGGCCCCCGCCCCCAAGCCTGCGGCCAAGGCCGATGCGCCCGCCGACTCCGCCCCCGCCCCCAAGGCGGATGGCGGCGCCGGCGAGACGGTGGACGTCAAGGTTCCGTCGCTGGGCGAAAGCGTGACCGAGGCCACCGTCTCCACCTGGTTCAAGAAGGTGGGCGACACGGTCGCGGTCGACGAGATGCTGTGCGAGCTGGAGACCGACAAGGTCTCGGTCGAAGCGCCGAGCCCGGTGGCCGGCGTGATCGCGGAGATCCTGGTGGGCGAAGGCGAGACGGTCGCCGCCGGCGGCCTGCTGGCCCGGGTGACCTCGGGCGCCGGCGCTTCCGCCGCGCCCGCCGCGTCGTCCCCGGCCCCCGCGGCCTCGGCCCCGTCCGGCTCGGGTTCGGGTTCGGCCAAGGACGTGGAGGACGCGCCCTCGGCCAGGAAGGCGATGACCGAAGCCGGCCTGAAATCCGGCGACGTGCAGGGCACCGGCCGCGACGGTCGGGTGATGAAGGAGGACGTGCAGAAGGCCGTCTCCCAGAAATCCGCGCCCGCGCCGACCGCCTCCCCCGCCCCCCGCGCCCCCCGCGCCCCCGTCGCCGCCTCGGACGCGGAGCGGGAGGAGCGGGTGCGCATGACGCGCCTGCGCCAGACCATCGCGCGCCGGCTGAAGGACGCGCAGAACACCGCCGCGATGCTGACCACCTACAATGAGGTGGACATGTCGGCGGTGATGGACCTGCGCAACGAATACAAGGGCGTGTTCGAGAAGAAGCACGGCGTGAAGCTGGGCTTCATGTCGTTCTTCGTGAAGGCCTGCATCCACGCGCTTCAGGAAGTGCCGGATGTGAACGCCGAGATCGACGGGACCGAGCTGGTCTACAAGAACTACTACCACATCGGCGTCGCCGTCGGCACGCCGTCGGGGCTGGTGGTGCCGGTGGTCCGCGACGCCGACGCGCTGTCGTTCTCGGGGATCGAGAAGAAGATCGGCGAGCTCGGCCTGCGCGCCCGCGACGGCAAGCTGTCGATGGCGGAGATGCAGGGCGGCACCTTCACCATCTCCAACGGCGGCGTCTACGGATCCTTGATGTCGTCCCCGATCCTGAACCCGCCGCAGTCGGGCATCCTGGGCATGCACAAGATCCAGGAGCGTCCGGTGGTGGTCGGCGGCCAGATCGTGATCCGGCCGATGATGTACCTGGCGCTGAGCTACGACCACCGCGTCGTGGACGGCAAGGGCGCGGTGACCTTCCTCGTCCGGGTGAAGGAAGCCCTCGAGGATCCGCGCCGCCTGCTGATGGATCTCTGATCCCTGCGCCCCAACACCCCGGCGCCGCCCCCTTCGCGGGGCGGCGCGCACCCGACGCGGCGGCTCTCCGCCCTCCCCGAACCAAGGCGCCGAGCATGACCCTCGATTTCGCCGCCCGCATCGTGGCCGAGCCCCGCAACCCCGATTTCCGAGAGGACGGCGCCGCGCGCCTCGCGCTGCACCCGATCTTCAAGGCCATCGGCCTGGTCCCGGTGTCGCTCGACCCGGGCCAGGCGGTGATCGAGATCCCGCTGAGCGACAGCCAGGAAGGCCCTGTCGGGCATTTCGCGGCAGGCTCGGTCGGCACGCTCGGCGACGTGGCGGCGATGCATTCGGTGCTGACCCTGCAGCCCAAGGGCACCCGGATGGCGACGCTGGATTTCACCGTGAAGATGTGCGCGCCTGCCAAGGGCGTCCGCCTGCGGGCGGTGGGCCGGGTGATGCAGCTCGGCCGCTCGACTTCCGTCGGCGCGGCGGATGTCTACGCCATCGCCGCCGACGGGACCGCCACGCTCTGTGGCGCGGTGCTGGCCACCGGCCGGGTCTACCTGCCGCGTGAGACCGTCGCGGAGGAAGCGGCATGAGCGTCGAGATCACGGTCCTCGCGCTCGGCGGCCTGCTGGCGGTGTTCCAGCTCTGCCTGATGGCGGTCCCGGTCAACATGCAGCTCGGCTCGCGCTGGACCTCGGGCCCGCGCGACGAGCCGCGCACGGTCGCCGGCGTGCCTGGACGCCTGCACCGCGCCTCCACCAACATGCTGGAGGCGCTGCCGCTTTTCGCAGCCGCCGCGGTGGCGGTGGTGATGGCCGACAAATCCTCGGCCCTGACCGAGGGCTGCGCGATCCTGTGGCTCGTCGCCCGGATCGCCTATGTGCCGCTCTACGCCTTCGGGATCGGCCCGTGGCGTAGCATCGTTTGGATGATCGCCCTTCTCTGCGCGACGCTGATGCTGATCGCCGCGCTGCTCTGAGGGGCTTGGAACAACCCGGAACGGGTCCGCGGACCCGAAAAGGAGGACAGGATGTCGGACTACGACGTGATCGTGATCGGCGGCGGCCCCGGCGGCTATTACTGCGCGATCCGCGCGGCCCAGCTCGGTCTCAAGGCGGCCTGCGTGGAAAGCCGCGCGACGCTCGGCGGCACCTGCCTCAACGTGGGCTGCATCCCCTCCAAGGCGATGCTGCATTCGTCCGAGATGGTGCATGAGACCGAAGCCAATTTCTCCAAGATGGGGATTTCGGTGGAGGGGGTGTCGGTCGATGTGCCGAAGATGCTCGCCTACAAGCAGTCGACCATCGACGCCAACACCGGCGGCATCGAGTTCCTGTTCAAGAAGAACAAGGTCAAGTGGCTCAAGGGCTTCGGCAAGGTCACCGCGAAGGGCGAAGTGACGGTCGAGGGCGAGAGCGGCGGGGTCTACAAGGCCAAGTCCATCGTCATCGCCACCGGCTCCGACGTCGCCGTGCCACCCTTCGTGACGCTGGACGAGAAGCGGATCGTGTCGTCCACCGGCGCGCTGGAGCTGACGGAGATCCCCAAATCGATGGTGGTCATCGGCGCCGGCGTGATCGGGCTCGAGCTCGGCTCGGTCTGGAAGCGGCTGGGCGCGGATGTGCAGGTGATCGAGTATCTCGACCAGATCACGCCCGGCATGGACGGCGAGATCTGCAAGCAGTTCCAGAAGCTGCTGACCAAGCAGGGTCTGAAATTCACCCTCGGCGCCGCGGTGCAGTCGGTGGAGGCGGGCGAGCGCCTGACCGTCAACTACAAGCTGCGCAAGGATGACAGCGAGCATTCGGTGGAGGCCGACGTGGTGCTCGTCGCCACCGGGCGCAAACCGCATACGGACGGCCTCGGCCTCGAGGAGATGGGGATCGAGCTCGATCCGCGCGGCCGCATCGTGGTCGACGATCATTTCCGCACGCGGCTCGAGGGCTGCTACGCCATCGGCGATGTGATCGCGGGGCCGATGCTGGCCCACAAGGCCGAGGACGAGGGCGGCGCGGTGGCCGAGATCATCGCGGGTCAGGCGGGTCACGTGAACTACGACGTGATCCCGTCGGTGATCTACACCAGCCCGGAGGTCGCCGCGGTCGGCAAGACCGAGGAGCAGCTGAAGGAGGAAGGCCGCGCCTACAAGGTCGGCAAGTTTCCCTTCATGGGCAACGCGCGGGCCAAGGCCAATTTCCAGGGCGACGGCTTCGTGAAGATCCTGGCGGACAAGGAGACGGACCGGATTCTGGGCGCGCATATCATCGGCCCGGCGGCGGGCGACCTGATCCACGAGGTCTGCGTGGCGATGGAATTCGGCGCGGCGGCCGAGGATCTGGCCCGCACCTGCCACGCCCACCCGACCTATTCCGAAGCGGTGAAGGAAGCCGCGATGGCCTGCGGCGACGGCGCCATCCACGCCTGACCCGTGGTCCCCGCGCCCGATTCCCCGCGCCCGATGTCGGCGCGGGGACCCGGAACGCGGGAGCCGCGCGTCGACCGTGACCCGGGTTGCTCGGCGCGCCCGCGCGGCGCGGCCCCGGGGGCGCCGGCGGGGACGTCTCCCGGTTGCGAGCCGTGGCCTCGGCGCGTCGAGGGTTTGCATCCCGGCGCGCGGCGCTTATCACCCGGCTCCGCGCCCCAAGGGGCCCCGCCGACCGCGCAAGGAGCCGACCATGCCCGCTCATCCCGACCTGCGCCTCACCCAAGAAGTCGCCGAGGCCCTCGCCTCCGGCGCCCCCGTGGTGGCGCTGGAGACCGCGATCGTCACGCACGGGATGCCGATCCCGACCAATCTCGAGACCGCCCGCGCGGTGGAGGCCGAGGTCCGCGCCGCCGGCGCCGTGCCGGCCACCGTGGCGGTGATCGACGGGGTGCTGCGGGCCGGGCTGTCGGATGCCGAGCTGCAGGCCCTGGCCGCGCTGCCTGCGGGCGTGCGCAAGGCCTCCGCCAAGGATCTGGGCGCCGCCATCGCCGCCGGGGCCTCGGCCGGGACCACGGTCGCCGCGACCATGCGGATCGCGGCGCTGGCCGGCATCGAGATCTTCGCGACAGGCGGCATCGGCGGGGTGCATCGGGGAGCGGAGGCGAGCTATGACGTCTCGGCCGACCTGCCCGAGCTCGCCGCCTCCCCGGTGGCGGTGATCTGCGCGGGGGCGAAGTCGATCCTCGATCTGCCCAAGACCCTGGAATATCTGGAGACGGCGGGCGTGCCGGTGCTGGGCCATGGCACGGCCGAGTTCCCGGCGTTTTTCTCGCGCCATAGCGGATTGAATCTCGACGCCGCCCTCGACGGGCCCGAGGCGCTGGCCGCCGCTTTCGCCGCGCATCGCCGCGTCGGCGGCAAGGGCGCGCTGATCTGCAACCCGATCGCGGAGGCGGACGAGATCCCCGCCGCGGAAATCGCCGCCTTCATCGACCAGGCGGTGGCCGAGGCCGCGGCGCAAGGCATCGGCGGCAAGGCGGTCACCCCCTTCCTGCTCGGCCGGGTTCTGGCGCTGACCGGGGGGCGCAGCCTGATCGCCAACATGGCGCTGGTCCGCGACAACGCCCGCCTCGCCGGCCGCATGGCGGTGGCGCTGGCGGACCTTCGCCGGGCCGCCGGGTGACCCCTCCGCCCGGCCATGTTCTGGTGGTCGGCGACGTGATGCGCGACGTGCTGGTGCGGCCCGAAGGGCCGCCTGTGCGCGGCGCCGACCGCCGGGCCGAGATCCGCTTCGCTCCCGGCGGCTCGGGCGCCAACCAGGCGGCGTGGCTGGCCGCGCTTGGCGTGCCGACCGTCTTCGTGGGCCGGGTCGGGGCCGACGACCGCGCCTCGCTGGAGGCCGAGTTCCGCACTGTCGGCGTCACACCGCGCCTCGCCGCGGATCCGCAGGCCCCGACCGGCGCCCTCGTCGTCCTGATCGACCCCGCGGACGGCGAGCGCAGCTTCCTCACCGCCCGGGGGGCCAATGACCGGCTCTGCGCCGCGGATCTTCCGCAGACGCTGCTGGACGGGGCCGCGCTTCTGCATGTCTCAGGCTACGCGATGGTGGCGGAGGGACCGCGGGCCGCCGTCTCCGCCCTTGTCGCGCAGGCCTTGGCGCGGGCGATCCCGGTCAGCGTCGATCCGGGCTCCGCCTCGTTCCTGGCCGAGATCGGGGCGCCCCGCTTCCTCGCCGCCATCGAGGGCGCGACGGTCCTGTTCCCCAATCGCGACGAGGCCGAGGCGCTGGCAGGCGCCGGCGCCGCGGCGGACCTCGCCAGGCGCTTCACAATTCTGGCGATCAAGAACGGAGCCGCCCCGGCGCGGGTCTATGAGGACGGCGTCCTGGTTGTCGAAGCCGCCCCGCCGCCCGCCGCCATGCGCGACAGCACCGGCGCGGGCGATGCCTTCGCCGCGGGGTTTCTCGCGTCCTGGCTGGGGGGCGCCGCGCCGCTCGCCTGCCTCATCCATGCCCACGCCACCGCGGCGCGCGCCATCGGGCAACTCGGCGCCCGCCCGGCCTGATCGCGAGTCTGCGGGCGGGTCAAGGCTCGCGCAGCGACCGGCGAAGCCGGCTCGGCCTTGAGGCGGCCGGAGACTCGCAGACGCTCGGACAAGGCCCCCCTGGGGGCCGTCTCAGCAAACCGGCGCTCTTCCCCGCCAAATGCGAAAACGTCGCCAATTTCTGGGTAGGCCGCCATCCCGCTCCCCTCTCCCCCTCGGGGGAGAGGGACAGGGTGAGGGGGGCGCCCCGCAGGCCGCCTGCGGCCGGAGAAGCAGGCTTGCCCGGAACGGGCGCCGAAAGGTCCGGCCCGCTCAGACCTCGCCGACCATGATGTCCCGCTTGCCGACCTTGTTGGCCGGAGACACCACGCCCTGCTCCTCCATCTGCTCCACCAGCCGCGCCGCGCGCTGGTAGCCGATGGCCAGCTTGCGCTGGATGTAGGAGGTCGAGCACTTCTGGTCCCGCGCGACGATCGCCACAGCCCGGTCGTAGAGTTCGGCCTCGCTCTCGTCGCCCGACAGCCCCAGCACCGCATCGATCTCGGAGGCCTGGTCCTCGTCCGGCCCGTCGGTGACCCCGCCGATATAGGACGGCTCGCCCTGGGCCTTGAGGTGCATCACCACCTCCTCGACCTCCTCGTCCGACACGAACGGCCCGTGCACGCGGGTCACGCGGCCGCCGCCGGCCATGTAGAGCATGTCGCCCATGCCCAAGAGCTGCTCGGCCCCCTGCTCGCCCAGAATGGTGCGGCTGTCGATCTTGGAGGTCACCTGGAACGAGATCCGGGTCGGGAAGTTGGCCTTGATGGTGCCGGTGATCACGTCGACCGAAGGCCGCTGCGTCGCCATGATGATGTGGATGCCGGACGCGCGGGCCATCTGGGCGAGGCGCTGGATGCAGGCCTCGATCTCCTTGCCCGCCACCATCATCAGGTCGGCCATCTCGTCGACCACGACCACGATGAAGGGCAGCTCCTCGGGCTCGAATTCCTGGGTTTCGAACACCGGCTCGCCGGTATCCTCGTCGAAGCCGGTCTGCAGGGTGCGGGTGAAGGCCTCGCCCTTGGCGACCGCGTCGCGGACCCGCTGGTTGTAGCCCTCTATGTTGCGCACCCCCATGCGCGACATCTTCTTGTAGCGGTCCTCCATCTCGGCGACCGTCCACTTGAGCGCGACCACCGCCTTCTTGGGATCGGTCACAACCGGCGACAGCAGATGCGGGATGCCGTCATAGACCGACAGTTCCAGCATCTTGGGGTCGATCATGATCATCCGGCACTCCTTGGGCGACAGCCGGTAGAGCAGCGACAGGATCATGACGTTGATCGCCACCGACTTGCCGGAGCCGGTGGTGCCGGCGATCAGCAGATGGGGCATGCGGGCGAGGTTCGCCACGATCGGCGCGCCGGCGATGTCCTTGCCGAGCGCGATCAGCAGACGCTCCTTCGCGTCCCCGAAGGCGCGGGCGGCGAAGAGCTCGCGCAGCAGAACCTTCTCGCGGATCTCGTTGGGAAGCTCGATGCCGATGATCGAGCGGCCGGGCACGGTGGAGACGCGGGCCGCCAGCGCCGACATCGAGCGGGCGATGTCGTCCGCGAGCCCGATGACGCGCGAGGCCTTCAGGCCAGGCGCCGGCTCCAGCTCGTACATGGTGACCACGGGACCGGGGGAGACCTTCACGATCTCGCCGCGGATGCCGTAATCGTCCAGCACCGCCTCCAGCATCCGCGCGTTCTCCTCCAGCGCCTCGGTGGAGTGCTGGGGACGCTCGATGCGGGCGGGGTTCTGCAGCAGCGACAGCGGCGGGGCGGACCAGCCGCCTTCGGCGGCGTCGTCGAGGGCGAGCATCGGCTCAGCCTCCGCCGCGGCGCGACGGCTCATCGCGGGGGCCCGGGGCGGAACGGCGACTTCGGCGCGCGGGTAGGAAGGGGGCGCGGGCCGGGGCGGCGCGTCCGGATCGAAGGCGGCGCCGATGGCGCGCGAGGTGATCGTCGGCTCGCGATGTGTCGGGGCGGCGGGGGCGACGGCCACGCGGTGCGCCGCGGGCTCGGCCCGCAGGACCGGCGAGGGCAGCGGCGCGTCGTCGTCGTCGCCGTCGGTGGCGTATTCCAGCACCGGGGCGGCGGCGGGCGCGGGCTCGATCCGGCGGGCGACGGCGCGGATGCGGTCCATGACGCTGGGCTCGCCCGCGACGGGCGGAGGGGCGGCGCGGGTGGTCAGCTGCGGCTCGTCGAGCGCGTCGTCATAGAGCGCTTCGTCCTCCTCCTCCACCGCCGGCTCATGGCGCGCGGCGGCGCCGATCGGCGGCGGGGCGCCGAGGCGCGAGGACCGCGGCTCGGCCGGCTTGCGGCTGCGGCGCGCGATGGCGGACGCGCCGCCGCCGACCAGGCGCAGCGCCAGCCCGAGCGCCCAGCGCAGCCCGCCGGTCATCCAGCGCCGCAGCGCCCCCATCTCCTCCGCGTCCGCGCCGAGCGACAACAGGCCCAGCGCCGCGGCGCAGAACCCCAGCCCCAACGACAGCGCCAGCATGGTCAGCTCCAGCGGCCAGGGCGAACGCGCGGCGAGCGTGCGCCCGGCGCCGTCGCCGATCAGCCCGCCGAGGCCATAGGGATGCGGCCAGGTCTCGGGCGGAATATGGGTCGAGAGCGCGGCGGAGGCGGCCAGCACCGCGAGCGGCGACAGCAGAAGGCGCGACCAGGCCCGATGCTCGCCCTGATGGACCACCAGCCGCCAGCCCCAGACCCCGATCAGCAGCGGCAGCATCCACGCGCCCAGCCCCAGCGTGCGCATCAGCGGGTCGGCCACATAGGCCCCCGGCATCCCCAGCCAGTTGGTGGCGCCGCCGCCGGCCATGTTGAAGAAGGACGGATCCTCGGACGAATAGCTCGCCAGCATCAGCGCCGTGGCCACCGCGACGCAGGCCAGCGCCAGCCCCGCCAGCTCCGCCGCCCGGCGGCGCAGCGCCTCGGACCAGCTTTCCGGCAGGAAGCTGTCGCGGGGCTCGCGTTCGTAATCGTCGAGGTCGGAGCGGGAGAACAGGGCCATGGGAATTCGTCTCCGTTCAACCGAGGTGATCGCGGATCAGGGTCAGGCCCCGTTCCACGTCTTCGGGGCCTTCGACCAGCGCGATGCGGACATAGCGGGCGCCCGGGTCGCCGCCGCCCAGCCAGTCCGGGGAAGGGCGCGAGAGATAGGCGCCGGGCAGCACCCGCACCCCGGTCTCGCGCCATAGCTTCACGGTCGCGGCCTCCCCGTCGCCATGGCGGGCGGAGACGTCGAGCCACACGAAGAACCCGGCCTCGGGCGGGCGGTAGCCCTCCATGTTGCCGAGGATCCGGTCGGCCATGGCGAATTTCTGCGCGTAGATCGCGCGGGAGGCGTCCACGTGCGCCTCGTCCGCCCAGACCGCGGCGGAGGCCATCTGGATCGGACCGGGCAGCGGCGCGCCGGCATAGGCGCGCAGTTTGCGCATCGCCGCGATGGTTTTGGGACCGCCCGCGCAGAACCCCGACCGGATGCCGGGCAGGTTGGAGCGTTTTGAGAGCGAGTGGAACGCCAGCACCCGCTCCGGATCCGCGCCCATGGCGACGGCGGCCTGCAGGGAGGAGGGCGGCGGGGTCCCGCGGTGGATCTCGGAATAGCACTCGTCCGCGAAAATCCGGAAATCGTGCTTTTCGGCCAGCGCGATGAGCGCCGTCCACTGCGCCTGCGTCGCCACCGCGCCCTGCGGGTTGGCGGGCGAGCAGAGGTAGACGGCCGCGGTGCGGTCGAGCAGCGCCGGGGGCAGCGAGGCGTAATCGGGCAGGAAGCCGGTCGCGGCCTCCGCCGGCACATAGATCGGCTCGGCCCCCACCGTCAGCGCGGCGACGGCGTAGCACTGGTAGAACGGGTTGGGGATCAGGACGGCGGGCCGCTCGCCGTTCTTGCGCTCGGGCACGAGGGCGAGGCAGGCGGCGAACAGCCCCTCGCGCGTGCCGTTGAGCGGGAAGACGTGGCGGTCGGGGTCGGTCCAGCTCTCGGGCAAGCCGAAGCGGGAGCGCAGCCAGCCGGCGATGGCGGCGCGCAGCTCGGGATAGCCTTCGTTGGGCGGATAACGACCGTAGAGGTCGGCATGACGCGCCAAAGCCTCGCCCAGGAAGGGCGGCAGGGCGTGACGGGGCTCTCCCAGCGACATGGGGAGCAGAGGGCCGCCGGCGGCGACGCCCTCGATGAGCGCGCGGAGACGCGGAAACGCGTATTCCGGCAGATCCGAGAACCGCTCGGGCTGCTGCATGTGCCTTGCCTCATGTTGGGCGCCGTCGTTGGTCGCGGCGCCTCGCGCGGAAAAG
>NZ_JBSRTQ010000138.1:0-10962 GCF_055129145.1 Albimonas sp.
CGAGATGGCCGCCGGCATGGGCCGAGCCGCCGCCGACCTGCGGCCAGTCGGCCCGGGCCTCGGCCGCAGGGACCGCGCGGATCTCCGCCGTCGCCGCGCCGCCGGCCTGGACCGCGGGGCGGATGGCGATGCGCTCTCCCGGCAGAATGGGGTCGTCGTCGGCGCAGCCGGCCAGCAGCGCGGCCAGCGCGAGCGAGACGAGCCCCAGAACCCGCGGACGGATCAGGGCGCGCGGCGGGGCGAAGCGGGTCCGGCTCATTTCGCGTCCCCGTCCAGAAGGGTCATGAACTGCTCGAGCCGCTGGCGCAGGCCGGGGCTCAGCATCTGGTCGTCGAGCGCCGCCTGCGCGTCCTCGCGGGCGCCGGCCCTGTCGCCCGCCTCCAGCCGCGCCACGGCCCGACGCTCCAGCGCCATCACCCGGAACGGCGACTCAGGCCCGACATGGGCGCTCAGCGCATCGACCCGCGCCTGCGGCTCCATGCCCGGCGCGCGCAGCATCACCGCCCGGAAGCCGGCGAGCGCGCGATAGACCGGATCGGCGGCGCCGTCGCTCTCCACCGCTTCGTAAAGCTCGGCGGCGGCTTCGGTCTCGCCGGCTTCGGCCAGCGCCGAGGCCTGGGAGAGCCGCGCCACCAGCGCGGCGCCTGGGGCCCCGGCCGCGGCCTCGGCGATGCCGCCGAATTCCGCGGCGCGGGCGGAGGCGTCGGCCTCTTCGCCCGCCCGGATCAGCTCCGACCCGATCCGACGCGCCTCGACGCTCTGCCGCTGGTCGTACCAGGTCGCGGCGCCCGCCGCCGCCACCAGCGCCACCAGGCCGCCGATGACCCAGGGGGCGCCGCGCTTCCAGGCGCGCAGCATGCGGTCGCGACGCAGTTCCTCGGAGACCTCGTCGATGAAGCTGTCCCTGTCGGTCACGCGCGGCTCCTTGCCTTGACTGCGGTCATGCTCGCCTCCTCCCGACCCGGGGCCGGCCCCGGTTTCGCGCCCCGCGGTCGTCGCTTTCGCGCAACGTCCGCGGGACAAGCCGAGGCCACGGCGCCGAAAGTCGCCGCATCCCAGCGAAAATCAGCGTATCCGGCGACCGGGTCCGCGTCGGGCTGCGTATACTGTTCGTCCGGGGGCGGCGCAAGGTTGCGCCCCGGTCAGGACGGCGCCATGTGGATTGCGCCTGCCCCAAGCGTTAATATGGCGGCGCCCGGTTTCGCCCAGGCGCCGCGCGTCGTCGCCCGCCGCCTGACGCGCGCCCGCAAGGCAGGCCCCTGCGCCCGGTCCCCTTCCGGACGCCCGCAACGAATGAGCTGGGAGGCTCCATGCGACTGATCCCGATGCTGATGGCCCTCGCGGTGATCGTCGGACTCTATCTGTGGATCGCGCCCGGCGAGGGCGAGACCGCGCAGGCCGCCGCCCAGACCGGTCCCGCCCA
The DNA here is from genome assembly GCF_055129145.1 of Albimonas sp. Classification (NCBI taxonomy): domain Bacteria; kingdom Pseudomonadati; phylum Pseudomonadota; class Alphaproteobacteria; order Rhodobacterales; family Paracoccaceae; genus Albimonas; species Albimonas sp. The sequence goes on from NZ_JBSRTQ010000138.1 coordinate 1,424, forward strand.
GACCGGATCCACCTCGACCGGATCCGCCCTGCCCGACGCTTCCGCCCCCGACGCCCCGGCCGACGACCCGGCCGCGCGGCCGGTCCGGGTCGTGGCCTTCCATTCCAGGGCCCAGGACGTCCGCTCCGCCATCGTGATGCGCGGGCGCACCGAAGCGCACAAGCTGGTCGACGTCCGGGTCCAGACCTCCGGCCTGGTCGACTCCGAACCGCTGCGCGCCGGCGCGGAGGTCAAGGCCGGCGACCCGCTCTGCCAGCTCGACCCCGGCACGCGCGAAGCGCAGCTGGCCGAGACCCAGGCCCGTCTCGCCCAGGCCGAGGCCGACGCCGCCGCCGCCGACACCCTCGCCGAGCGCGGCCTCGCCGCCGAGAACACCGCCAAGGCCCGCCGCGCCAGCCTGTCCGCCGCGCAAGCCGCCCTGCGCCAGGTGCAGCTGGATATCGAACGCCTCACCGTCTCCGCCCCCTTCGACGGGGTGCTGGAAACCGACGCGGCCGAGCTCGGGGCCCTGCTCTCGACCGGAGAGATCTGCGCGCGGGTCATCTCGCTCGATCCCATCGACATCGTTGGCTTCGTGCCCGAAGCCGATGTCGACAAGGTGAAGGAGGGTCAGGCCGCCTTCGCCCGCCTGATCTCGGGGCGCGAGGTGGCCGGCACGGTCAGCTTCGTCTCCCGCTCCGCCGACGACGTCACCCGGACCTTCAAGGTTCAGATCGCCGTCGCCAACCCGGACGGCGACATCCGCGACGGCCTCACCGCCGACATCGCCATCCCGATGCCCGCCGATCGCGGCCATTTCGCCCCGCAATCGGCGCTGACCCTGAACGACGAGGGCGAGCTCGGCATCCGCGCGGTCGAGGACGGCGTCGCCCGCTTCCACCGTGTGAAGATCCTGCGCGAGGAGGAAGGCGGCCTCTGGCTCACCGGCCTGCCCGAGGAGACCGCGATCATCTATGTCGGCCAGGAATACACCTCCGACGGCCGCCCCGTGACGCCCACCTGGGAGCCCTGGAAAGGGCTGCCCTGACGACCGCCCCAATCCCAATCCCCACGCCATCCCCGACCCCATCATGAGCGCCAGAACCGGAACACCCGCATGACCGGATTGATCGACTGGGCCGCCGCGCGCGCCCGCATGATCTTCGCTTTCATCGTCATGACGGTGGCGGCCGGCGCCTTCGCCTATGTCGGCCTGCCCAAGGAGGGCGAGCCCGACATCGACATCCCCATGGTCTTCGTCTCCGCACCCTTCCCCGGCATCAGCGCCGAGGACAGCGAACGCCTGATGGTCAAGCCGCTGGAGCAGGAGCTCAGGGACATCGACGGTCTCGACGAGATGACCGCCTTCGCCAACGAGGGCTATGCCGGCGTCCTGCTCAAGTTCGAATTCGGCTGGGACAAGCAGGCGACCCTCGCCCAGGTGCGCGAGGCGGTCGACCGCGCCAAATCCAAGTTCCCCGAGGGGGACGAGGAGCCCGAGGTCAACGAATTCAATTTCTCCGAATTCCCGATCCTGGTGGTGTCGCTGTCCGGCGACGTCCCCGAACGCACGCTGCTGCGTTATTCCAAGGACCTTCAGGACCGGATCGAGGCGCTGACCCCGATTCTCGAGGCCGGCCTCGCCGGACACCGCGACGAGATGCTCGAAGTCATCGTCGACCCCGTCAAACTCGAAGCCTACGACATCACCGCGCAGGAACTGCTGTCGGTGGTGGTCAACAACAACCGCCTGGTCGCCGCCGGCTCGATCGAAAGCGGCTCGGGCCAGTTCGCCCTGAAGCTGCCGGGCAGTTTCGAGTCCGCGGCCGACGTCTACCGCCTGCCGGTCAAGGTCAACGGCGACCGGGTCGTGACCATGTCCGACATCGCCGACATCCGCCTGACCTTCGAGGACGCCAAGGGCACCGCGCGCTTCAACGGCAAGCCCACCATCGCGCTCCAGATCGTGAAGCGCAAAGGCGAGCCGGTGATCGACACGGTCAACCTGGTCAAGGCCGCCGTGGCCGAGGAGCTCGCCGGCTGGCCCGAGCCGCTGCGCGACGCGGTCGAGGTCAGCTTTTCCATGGACGAGTCGACCCAGGTCGAGGGCATGGTCTCCCAGCTCGAAAGCTCGGTGCTGACCGCCATCGCGCTGGTGATGATCGTGGTGCTGGGCTCGCTCGGCATCCGCTCGGCGCTGCTGGTCGGCTTCGCGATTCCGACGTCGTTCCTGCTGACCTTCTCGCTGCTCGCCGTCTTCGACATGTCGATCACCAACATCGTGATGTTCGGCCTGATCCTCGCCGTGGGCATGCTGGTCGACGGGGCGATCGTGGTGGTGGAATACGCCGATCAGCGCATTTCGGAGGGCGAGGGCCCGATGCGCGCCTATGTGGAGGCGGCCAAGCGCATGTTCTGGCCGGTGGTCTCCTCCACCGCCACCACGCTCTGCGCCTTCCTGCCCATGCTGTTCTGGCCGGGCATCCCGGGACAGTTCATGGGCAACCTGCCGGTCACGCTGATCTTCGTGCTGTCCGCCTCCCTCGTCGTGGCGCTGGTCTACCTGCCGGTGGTCGGCGGCGTCGCCGGACGCCTGACCCGCGGCCTCGACCGCGCCTCCGTCGCCCTGCAGACGCGTCTGCCCCGCGCGGTCCGGGCGCTGCTCTTCGTCGTCCTGGCGCTCGCCACCGCCGCCGCCGCCTATGCGGTCATCCAGCCCCCCGTTCCGCAGATCCGCATCCCGGCCGCGGCGGCGCTGGTCGCGCTGTGGCTGATCCTCGCCATCGTCTCCGGCTCGTTCCGCGCCCACGGCCTCGCGGCGCCGGGCAAGGCCGGCTACCGCCGCACCCCCTTCGGCCACGCCATCAAGTTCCTGACCGGCAACCCGGTGATGCCCTTCGTCGCCATCGCCGTGGCGCTCGCCGCCGTCTACGGCGCCTTCGCCTGGTATGGAACCGCCGGCAAGGGCGTCGAATTCTTCGTGAAGACCGAGCCCGAGCGCGCCGTCGCCTATGTCCGCGCCCGCGGCAACCTTTCGCTCCAGGAACGCGACCGCCTGCTGCAGGACGTCGAGACCATCGTCATCGGCATCGACGGCGTGGAATCGGTCTTCGCCTTCGCCGGCGAGGGCGGGCTGAACCAGCGCGGCTCCAACGCCCCCAAGGACTCGGTCGGGCGCATCCAGATCGAGCTCGCCCCCTGGGGCACGCGGGCCAACGGCGACGTGATCCTGGCCGAGATCGAGGAGAAGATCGCCGCCTATCCCGGCGTGATCTCCGAAATCGCCCAGGCCCAGGAAGGCCCTCAGCAGGGCAAGCCGATCCAGCTGCGCCTGCGCGGCGAGAACTGGCAGCAGCTGCTCGACGCCGCCGCCGTCGTCCGCGCCAGGTTCGACGCGATGGACGGGCTGGCCGAGGTCGAGGACACCCGCCCCCTGCCCGGCATCGACTGGGAGCTCGACGTCGACGTCGCCCGCGCCGGGCGTTTCGGCGCCGATGTCAGCCAGATCGGGCCGATGGTCTCCATGGTCACCCGCGGCGTGCTGCTCGACACCATGCGCCCCGACGGCTCGGACGAGGAGATCGACATCCGCGTCCGCTATCCCGCCGAGGACCGGGTGATCTCGACCTTGGACGACATGCGGATCCGCACCTCCAAAGGCCTGATCCCGCTGTCGAATTTCGTCACCCGCTCCCCGGCGCACAAGCTCGGCGAGATCAACCGGGTGGACGGGGAGCGCTTCTTCGACATCAAGGCCGACGTGCGCGACGGGGTGAACGCCAACGACCGCATCGCCGAGATCCGCAGCTGGCTGGAGGCGGAGACCCCGATCCCCGACGGCATCGACTGGGCCTTCGTCGGCGATCAGGAGGAGCAGGAGGAAAGCGAGCAATTCCTGATGAAGGCCTTCGCCGGCGCGCTGGGGCTGATGTTCGTGATCCTGCTGGCGCAGTTCAACTCGGTCTACAACTCGGTGCTGGTGCTGACCGCGGTGGTGATGTCCGTCGCCGGCGTGCTGGTCGGCATGATCGTGATGGACCAGACCTTCTCCATCATCATGACCGGCACCGGCATCGTGGCGCTGGCCGGCATCGTGGTGAACAACAACATCGTGCTGATCGACACCTATCAGGAGTTCAGCAAGCAGATGCCGCGCTTGGAAGCCATCGTGCGCACCGCCGAGCAGCGCATCCGCCCGGTGCTGCTGACCACGATAACCACCATGGCCGGCCTCGCGCCGATGATGTTCGGGATCTCCGTCGACTTCATCGGCGGCGGCTATTCCATCGACGCGCCGACCGCGCTCTGGTGGAAGCAGCTCGCCACCGCCGTGGTGTTCGGGCTGGGCACCGCGACGGTGCTGACGCTGGTCGTGACGCCGGCCGCGCTCGCCGCCCGGGTCTGGATCGGCGCCGGAGCCGCCCGCATCGCCGCCCGCTCCCGCGACGCCCGCGCCCTGACCGGCCTGCGCCGCCGCGCCGGCCGGCTCGCCCCCGCCGCCCTGCTGTGGCGGTCGGAGCCTGCGCCGACCGACCCGGACCGCGACCTCGCTTCGGACCCGACCACGAACCTCTTCGCGCCCCTTCCTCGCGCCGCCGAATAGGGGGCGCAGGACCGGCTTCGGGCTCATACGCGACGCATTGTGAATAGGCTGGACAAGCGCGCCGGGTTTCCTCCACAAACAGGCTCCGCCTGCACAAGGCCGCTTTTCGCTAGGAACCTGCGGTTGATGTCTCGCTTGCCTCTGTTCGCCGCCGTTGCGGCATTCGCCCTCTCCGGCGGCGCCGCCTCCGCCACGCCCTACATGCTCAGCTACGAGGATCTCGAAGGAAACCTCTACGCCGCGTCGCTGAGCGCCGATCTGAATGGCGACGGCAACACGCTCGAAAACATCGTCGCCTTCAGCTTCATGATCAACGGCGACAGCTTCGACGCGGAGATCTTCGGCGCTCTCTCGGATATTTTCGGCGGCTCCGGAAACGACGCGGCGTTGACGCTCGACGGCAGCTTCGTGGATTTCATCGTCGCGACGGCCGATGCCACGACGGGCTTCGGCATGGGGCCGGATGACCTGAGCGACGGAGTCGCCTTCGCCTCCAGCATCCCTGGCTCGTCGGGGCTCTTCAGCGCCGAGCGCTATCAGCTGACCGAGGCGACCTCCGCCGTGCCGCTGCCCGCCGCTCTGCCGCTGGCCATCGCAGGCCTGGGCGCGCTGGGCGTCGTCGGCCGTCGCCGCCGCGCCGCCTGACGGGTGAGCGGGCGGCCGGGATGAACCGTCCCGGCCGGCCCCCTCAGACCGCTGCCGGCTCGTCGCTTTCCTGCTGCCGGGCCCATAGCTGCGCATAGCGCCCGCCGCGGGCCAGCAGTTCGGCATGGCCGCCGCTCTCGACCACCTCGCCCCCCTCCAGCACCACGATCCGGTCGGCGTCGATCACCGTCGACAGCCGGTGCGCCACCACCAGCGTGGTCCGCCCCGCGCCCAGCCGGCGCAGGCTCTCCTGGATCTCGCGCTCGGTGTCGGTGTCGAGCGCGGAGGTCGCCTCGTCCAGCACCAGCACCGCCGGGTTCTTCAGCATCGCCCGCGCGATGGCGACCCGCTGCTTCTCGCCCCCCGACAGCTTCAGCCCCCGCTCGCCCACCACGGTTTCGTAGCCCTGCGGCAGGCTCTCGATGAAATCGTGGATGCGCGCCGACCGCGCCGCCGCCTCGATCTCGGCCTGGGCGGCGCCGTCGCGGCCGTAGCCGATGTTGTAGCCGATGGTGTCATTGAACAGCACCGTGTCCTGCGGCACCACGCCGATGGCCTTGCGCAGGCTGACTTGCGTGACGTCGCGCACGTCCTGCCCGTCGATGGTCACCGCACCGCCCTGCACGTCGTAGAACCGGAACAGCAGCCGGCCGAGCGTCGATTTCCCCGAGCCCGTCGCGCCGACCACCGCCACCGTCTCCCCGCCCTCCGCCACCAGGGTCACGCCCTTGAGGATCTGGCGGTCAGGCTCGTAGGCGAAGCGGATGTCGTCGAAGACCACCCGCCCCGGCCCGGTCTTCAGCGGCCCTGCGCCCGGCCGGTCCGCCACTTCGGGCGGCTGGTCGAGCAGGTCGAACATCTCCTGCATGTCGACCAGCGCCTGCCGGATCTCCCGATAGACGGTCCCCAGAAAACCCAGCGGCATGGTGATCTGGATGATGAAGGCGTTGACCATCACGAAGTCGCCGACGCTGAGCGCGCCAGATTGCACGCCTTGCGCGGCCATGATCATCACCGCCACCAGCCCGACCGCGATCACCGCCGCCTGGCCGCCGTTGAGGAAGGCGAGCGAGTTGGCGGTCTTCACCGCCGCGTCCTCGTAATTGGCCATCGAGCGGTCGTAGCGCTCGACCTCCCGCGTCTCCGCCCCGAAATACTTCACCGTCTCGAAGTTGATCAGGCTGTCCACCGCCTTCTGGTTGGCGTCCTGATCCTCCTGGTTCATGATCCGGCGGATCTTCACCCGCCATTCGGTGACCGAGAAGGTGAACCACACATAGAACACGATCATCGCCACCACGACGACGAAGTAACGCCAATCGAATTCGACGAGGAAGATCCCTGCCACCAGCGCCAGTTCGAGGAAGAGCGGGAACAGGCTGAACAGCAGGAAGCGCAGCAGGAAGTCGACCGCCTTGACCCCTCGGTCGATCACCCGGCTGAGCGATCCGGTCTGGCGCTGGATGTGGTAGCGCATCGAGAGCGCGTGCACATGCCCGATGGCCGCCCGCGCCAGCCCCCTCAGCGCCCGCTGGCCGACCCGCGCGAAGGCCACGTCGCGCAGCTGCTGGAACCCGGCGCCGAGCAGCCGCGCCCCGCCATAGGCGACCACCAGCCCCACCGGCCCGGCGATCATCGCGAAGCCGGTCAGCGCGCCGTCGTCCGCCCCGGTCCCGGGGGCGAGCGCATCGACCACGGCCTTGTAGAGAAACGGCGTCAGCACCGTCAGCGCCTTGGCCAGCGCCAGCATGGCCAGCGCCGCGACGACCCGGCGCTTGGCCCAGCCCTCGCCCTCGGGCCAGAGCCAGGGGGCCACGCGCGCCACGATCCGGTAGTCGCCCCGCGCGCCTTTCATCGTATCGGCGGCGCCCCTGGGCGGGGTGGAGATGCGGCGCATCGTTGCTCCTTCTCGGGGAGGGGACGGAAAGGCGGCGTGCGCGCGGCGCACATGCGGCGAAGCGGCCGCCTGGAGGCATATAAGGCGTCCGGCCGCCCGCGTCTTCCCCCAGGCCCCGGCGACGCGGGGTCGCTCCTCGGCGGCCGGATCTACGCCGGGATGCGGATCGGGGGCGGGATCGCGCCGCCCCTCAGCGGGCGGGCGCGGCCGCGTCGGGCAGGTCGAAAACCTGGCCGGGATAAATCAGGTCGGGGTCGCGGATCCGGTCCCGGTTGGCCTCGTAGATCAGGGTGAAGCTTGGTCCGGCGCCGTAGCGCGCCCGCGCGATCCGCCAAAGGTTCTGGCCCGGCTGCACCACCACCTGCCCGGCTTCCAGCGCCTGGGTCACGGCGTCGGGCGCCTCGCGCTGGAACGGGGATTCGACGCGGCTCGACACCTCGCCGCGGTCGTCGATCTCGTCCACCCGCAGCACATAGCGCCCGGCCTGGTTCAGCGCCGCCAGCCGCGCCCGCCAGCCGCCGTCGGCGTCGATGGTCACGTCCGCCTGCCGGGCGCCGTCGGCATAGACCCGTGCGGTGCGCGCGGGCGCGCCCCGTCCCGTCAGCAGCACGTCGCCCGCCGGGCTGTAGGTCACCGAGTCGAGCGTGACCCCGCGCGCCGGCCCCAAAGCCGAGGGGTCGAGCAGCGTGACCGCGCCGTCCGCCGCCGTGCGCAGCAGCAGGGGCGCATCGGTCGCGGGCGCGTCCGGCGAGGTCGCGGCCGGGATCTCGGCCTTCGCGGCCGGCGCGTCGGCGGGGGGGGCGGGCGTGGCGGCGATTTCGGAGGTTTCGCCCGCCTGCCCCGCCGCCCGCGGCAGGATCAGCACCGTCTCCGCCGACATCAGCGGCTCGGGCGCTTCGGGCGTGCGAGAGCCCGTTCCTGCGGGGCCCGTCCCTGCGGATTGCGGGGCCGCCCCGTCCGCCGCGCTCAGGCTCAGCGACTGGGCGTCGGCCGAGGGCGGCGTGTCGGCGAAGGCCACGAACTGGCCGGCGCGGTCGGCCACCGCCTCCGCCACCGGCTGCCCGTCGAGCAGCACGGTCACCCGCGCCCCGGGCTCGGCCCGCCCCGCGATCAGCGCCGAGCCGTCGGGCTCCACCCGCACCACGTCGAAACGGGGGGCGACCGGGGCCAGCGGATCGACCTTGGCCGCCTCCGCCCCCCCGGGCGCGCCGGGCGCGGGCGCGGGTTCGGGCGCGGCCAACGTGATGGTGCGGCCCTTCTCCACCTGCGCCGGCGTCAGCATCACCGCCTCCGGCAGCGCGGTGGCGGGGGCGGGCGCATCGGAGGCGGTCAGCGCCGTGTCGATCCCGCCCGGCTCCGTGGGCCGCATCAGCCAGCCGACCGCGCCGGCCGCCGCGACCGCCGCCAGCGCCCCGAGCGCGATGTTCCGTCCGCTGGCCATGGTTTGATTTTCTCTTGTCACGCCAATCCGTTTGGCGGAACAACATGCGCCTCAAAGCCCGCAGACGCAATTCATGGCGATTTCATGTCCCCCGATCCGGGGCGCGGTGTCGCGTCAGCGCCGCAGCCCCCGTCCGCGCCGTCCCCCCGCCGTTCAACCGCAGGAGCCCCGCCATGACCCGCCTCGCCCGCTTTTCCGCCTGCGTCTACTGCGGCTCCCGCGACGGCGCCCGCCCGGTCTACGCCCAGGCCGCGGCGATGGTGGGCGAGGGGCTGGCGCGGCGCGGCGTCCGCCTGGTCTACGGCGCCGGCGACGTCGGCCTGATGGGCCAGGTCGCCCGCGCCGCCCAGAAGGCCGGCGGCGAGACCTTCGGGGTCATCCCCCGCCACCTCGAAACCCGCGAGATCGGCAAGCAGGACCTCACCACCTATGTGGTCACCGAGACCATGCATGAGCGCAAGAAGGTGATGCTGATGAACGCCGACGTGGTGGTCTGCCTGCCCGGCGGGGCCGGCTCGCTGGACGAGCTGTTCGAGGCGCTCACCTGGCGCCAGCTCGGCCTTCACGAAAAGCCGGTATTCCTGCTCAACACCGACGGCTTCTGGGACCCGCTGCTCGCGCTCATCGACCACATGGTGACCGAGGGCTTTTGCGCCAAGGACTTTCCCGGCTTTCTTCAGGTGGAGCGGGAGCCCCTCGCCCTGCTCGACCGGATCGAGTCCCTGCGGCCCTGACCGCACCCCGCGCGCGTGAAAAAGCCCCGGCCGACCGGCCGGGGCTTCGCTGTCTCGACGGAGATCGCGCCGGGCCTCGGCCCGGCCGCCGCCTCACATGCGCGAGGCGACGTTCTCCCAGTTCACCAGCTTGTCGAGGAAGTTGCCGATGTAGACCGGACGCTTGTTGCGGAAGTCGATGTAGTAGGAATGCTCCCACACGTCGCAGCCCAGCAGCGCGGTCTGGCCGAAGCAGAGCGG
>NZ_JBSRTQ010000139.1:0-10918 GCF_055129145.1 Albimonas sp.
GCGGGCGACCCGGCGCAGCAGGCGCCGCGCCGGTCGCGGCGCCCCCTCCTCATCCCGGACGACGCCGGCCGCGGCGCCCTGACGCCGCGATTTCGCCGGCCTCGACGCCGCATCGCCTTGCCATCGACCCCTTCCCGCAGCCATTTAGGCGCCATGAGAAACACCGTCTCGCGATATGTGATCGGACAGATCCTCGGGCCCTTCGGCCTGTTCTCCCTCGTGCTGCTGGGGCTGGTCTGGCTGACGCAGTCGCTGCGCGTGATCGAAACCGTGGTCGCCTCGGGCCAGTCCGCGGCGCTCTTCGCCCAGTTCGCCGTCCTGCTGCTGCCGGTGGTGATGTCGCTGATCCTGCCGGTGGCGGCCTTCGGCGCCGCGCTCTTCGCGCTCAACCGCATGTTCGTCGACTCCGAGATCGTGGTCCTGATGTCGGCGGGGATGAGCCGGGTGGCGCTCGCACGCCCCGTGGCGGCCTTCGGCGGCTGCGTGATGGTGGCGATGGCGGTGGTCACGCTCTACCTCATGCCCGCCTCGAGCCGGGAGCTGCGCACCCAGATGGCCGAGCTCGGCGCCGACGTCGCCGGCGCGCTCCTGCGCGAGGGCGAGTTCATCACCCCGGCCGAGGGCGTCACCGTCTACGTGCGCCGCACCACCCGCGACGGCCAGATGGCGGGCCTCTTCGTGCAGGACGACCGCGACCCCGACGCGCGCCTGACCTACACCGCCGAGCGCGCCGCCCTGGTGCGCACCCACGAAGGCCCCCGCCTGGTGATGTTCGACGGCGCCGCCCAGCGGCTGAACCGCGACGACCGCACCCTGTCGGCGCTGAGCTTCGACAAGCTGGTCTACGATCTTTCCACCCTGGTCGAGCCGGGCGCCTCGCGCCGGCTGAAGCCCTCGGAATATTATGCCTGGCAGCTGGTCGCCCCGACCCCGGACATGCTGGACGGCCGCGCGCCCGACGAGTTCGTGGCGGAGGGGCATGAGCAGATCTCCTCCCCGCTCTACGCCGTGGCGCTGCCGCTGATCGGGCTCGCCAGCCTGCTCGGCCCCGGCTTCCGGCGGCGCGGCTACGGGCAGCGGATCGCGGCGGCGGTGGCGCTTGCCGCGCTCTGCCGGCTGGCGGGGGTGGCGGCGAAATCGGCGACCTCGGACATGGAAGCGCTCTGGCCGGTCATGTATCTGGCGCCGCTGCTCGGCGCCGGGCTGGCGCTGCTGGTCCTGTGGCAGGGCCTGCCCGGGACCCGAGGGGCGGCGCCGGCGCAAGCCGTCGGCCCGGATGACCGCCGCGGCGGGGCTTCGGCATGATCGGCACGCTCTCGCTCTACATCGCGCGGCGGTTCCTGACCGCGGCGGCGGCGGCCTTCGCCTCGATCCTGCTGCTGGTCGCCATGATCGACCTGGTGGAGCAGATGCGCCGCGCCGCCGGCACCGAGACCGGCTTCGCCCAGGTGCTCGAGCTGGCGGTGCTGCACGCCCCCGCCCTGATGATGGAGATCCTGCCTTTCCTGGTGCTGATCGCCGCCATGGTCTGCTTCTCGCGCCTCGCGCGGGCCTCCGAGCTGGTGGTGACGCGGGCGGCGGGGATCTCGGTCTGGCGGCTGATCGCGCCGGCGGTGGCGGCGTCGGCGCTCTTGGGCGTGCTGGCCTTCGGGGTGCTGAACCCGGTCGCCTCGGGCCTGATGCAGCGGTTCGAGCGGCAGGAATCGCGCTGGATCAAGGACCGCACCAGCCTGCTCTCGATCTCCGAGAACGGTCTCTGGCTGCGCCAGGCCGAGGGCGGCGGCGCTCAGGCCGTGGTTCATGCCCAGCGGGCCAACCGCGACGGCACCCAGCTCTGGGGCGTGACCTTCTTCCGCTTCGGGCCGGGCGACCTGCTGGAGGGCCGGATCGAGGCCTCCCGCGCGGTGCTGGATCCTGGCGCCTGGACCCTGTTCGACGTGCGCCGCTGGCGGCTGGCGGGGACCGAGGGCGGCGCGGCCGCGGCCGATGGCGCGAGGCCGGGCGCGCCCGAGGCGGCATCGGCGCAGACCGGCGGCCCCGAGACAGGCGGCGCAGAGACAGGCGGCGCAGAGACCGGCCGCGATCCGGGCGTCGCCCATGATCCGCCGCCGCAGGAACCGTCGCCGGGGGCGCTCGACGCCGGCCGCGGCCCGGTCGCCGACGGCGCTTCGGCCCGCGCGATGCTGTGGGAGGACATGGAGACGATGTCCCTGCCCACCGGCCTGACCCGCGACCAGATCCTGGAGAGCTTCGCCAGCCCCAAGACCATCTCGTTCTGGGAGCTTCCGGGCTTCATCCGCAGCCTGGAGGCGGCCGGCATCAGCTCCACCCGCCACCGGATGCACTGGCAGGCCCAGCTCGCCCAGCCGCTGCTGTTCGCGGCCATGGTGCTGATCGGCGCGGCCTTCTCGATGCGCGGCGCGCGATTCGGCGGGCTCGGGCTGATGGCGCTGGGGGCGGTGGGGGCGGGGCTGGTGTATTTCTTCCTCGCCAACGTCACCCAGGCTTTCGGCTCTTCGGGCGCGATCCCGGCCCCGCTGGCGGCCTGGATCCCGCCCGTGGCGATGACGCTGTGCGCGCTCGGCTTGCTCCTGCATCTAGAGGACGGCTAAGGAGGGGGCCTCAGGCCGGCGAACCGGCGATCGACAGGAACCGCCCTTGCCCGCGCTCTTCCAGACGCCGCCCCGCCGCCCCAGCCGCCGCCGCAGTCCTGCGCGCCCGCTGGGCCTGGCCTTCGCGTGGCTCGCCGCGGCCGCGATCTGGCCCGGGTGCCCCGCCTCCGCCCAGACGCCCGGGGGCGCAGCCCAGACGACCGAGCCGCCCACCGGCCTTTCCGCGACGCTCGGCGCCGAACGGCTGGAGGGGCCGGTCAGCCTGATCGCCGACCGGGTCACCTACGACACCGAAGCCGACACCCTGACCGCGGAAGGCAATGTCGAGGTCTTTTACGGCGACCGCACCCTCACCGCGTCGCGCGTGGTCTATTCGCCGGGCGCCGACCGGATCGAGGCCGACGGCCCGATCATGCTGCGCGGCGGCGAAGAGGGCGCGACCCTGCTCGCCGATTTCGCCGACCTCGATTCGCGGCTGCGCGACGGCCTGATCCGCGGGGCCCGCGCCCTGATGAAGGACGACGCCCGCTTCGCCGCCGCCGAGGCGCGGCGCATCGACGGGCGCTACAACGTCCTGACCAAGGCGGTGTTCTCGCCCTGCATCGTCTGCCCCGAAGACCCGACGCCCCTCTGGCGGATCCGGGCCGAGCGCATCGTGCATGACGAGCAGACCCGCACCGTGCATTACGAGAACGCCACCTTCGACATCCTCGGCACGCCGGTCGCCTGGACCCCCTATTTCCGCCATCCCGACCCCAGCCTGAAGCGGGCGAGCGGCATCCTGCCCCCGATCTACAAGCAGAACGGCAATTTCGGGCAGGCGATCAAGCTGCCCTATTACTGGGTGCTGTCGGACCAGACCGACATCACCTTCACCCCCTACGTGACCACCGACGACGGCCTGATCCTGGAGGGCGAGTTCCGCGGCGAATACGAGCGCGCCTCGCTCAGCCTCGCCGGCTCGATCACCCAGCAGGACTACGACGGCGACAGCGAAGTGCGCGGGCACCTGTTCGGCGCCGGCCTCTACCGCTTCGGCGGCGGGCTGGAGGCGGGGTTCGCCATCGAGCAGGCCTCCGACGACGGCTATCTGCGCCGCTACGAGTTCTCCGAGGACGACCGGCTGGAATCGGAACTGTTCTTACGCGACTCGGACGCGTCGGGCTGGGGCGAGGTCTCGCTGGTCCGCTTCCAGTCGCTGCGCGACAACGAGCCCTTCGGCCAGATCCCGATGGCGATCCCCACCTTCGAGGGCCGCCGGGTCTGGGACGCGCCGATGGGCGGGCAGTTCGGCCTCGATCTCGGCGGCTACGCGCTGAAGCGGACCCAGGGGCAGGATACGCTGCACGGCTTCGTCGGCGTCGATTACGAAAAGCGCTGGATCACCACGCCGGGCGTGCAGCTGACCGCCTATGGCGACCTGCGCGGCGACAGCTGGCAGATCAACGATTCGACCTCGGCCGGCCCCGACGACCGCACCCGCTTCGCGCCCACCCTGGCGCTGGAGGCGCGCTATCCGCTGCTGCGCCGCGACGGGAACGGCGACTGGCTGAGCGGGCTGCTGGGCGAGGGGCCCGTCACCCATCTGGTCGAGCCGATCGTGCAGGCGGTCTTCGCCACCTATCAGGACGACAGCCCGATCTATCCCAACGAGGACAGCCAGCTGGTGGAGTTCGACGAGACCTCGCTGTTCTCGCTGCGCCGGCACACCGGCTGGGACGGGTTCGAGGAAGGCTCGCGGCTCAATGTCGGCCTGCGCTACGCCCGGCTCGGCGACGACGGCGCCCGCTTCTCCTTCGCCGGCGGCCGGGTGCTGCGGCCCAAGGAGATCGGGTCCTTTCCCGCCGGCATCGGGCTCAACAAGCGCGAGTCGGATTTCGTCGCGGCCTGGTCGCTCGATCTTCCCGGAACGGTGAAGCTCGCGCATCGGATCAGGATGGGCGACGACCTTGAGATCAACCGCAACGAGGTTTACGGATCGACCTCGTTCGGAGGTCTGGATCTGGCCGGAACCTACGCCTGGCTCGCCGCCGACGCGGTGACCCCGAACGACCGTCACGAGGTCGCCGCGGAGGCGCGTTACGCGCTCGGCCGAAACTGGTATGTGGGCGGCGACGCGCAGCGCGATCTGGAGTCGGAGCGCTGGGTGCGCACCGAGGGGCTGGTGGGCTACGCCAACGAATGCGTGGACGTGGCGCTCTATGTCGGACGGCGCTTCACCTCGACCGAGGACGTGCCGGCCTCGACCTATTTCGGGCTGCGGGTGAACCTGTGGGCGCTGGGTGGGAGCGACGGCCCCGCCGCGCCGCCGACCGGGGCCTGCGCGCCGAAGCTGGACTGATCCGGCGCCGCTCGGGCCGCATGACGCCAAGGACGGGCGGCGCGAGCCGCAGACCGCCGCAGGACCCGTCCGGGCCCGGCGGGACGAGGAGAGAGGAATGAGACCGATGACGCCGACCCAGATCCGAACCGCCGGCCGCCCGCCCCGTCCGGCGCGGCGCACCCCGCGCGGCTTCGCCTCCGGCGCCGCCTCGGTCGCCCTGTCGCTGGGCCTGGCGCTGGTCGCCGCCGCTCCGGTCCTGCATCCGGCCCGCGCCGCCGCCCAGTCCGGCGCCCAGGGAGAGGCCGGCGCCTTCCAGGCCGCGGCTTTCGTCGACGGCAAGGCGATCACCAATTTCGACGTGCAGCAGCGCGCCCGCCTGCTGAAGCTGAGCGGCGTGCGCCCCGACATCGACCTCGACACCGGGCTCGAGTCGATGATCGACGAACGGCTCAAGCGCGCCGCCGCCACCGCCGCCGGCATCAAGGTGGAGCCGCAGGAGGTCCAGAACGGCCTCGCCCGCTTCGCCGAGTCGCAGGGCGCGAGCAGCCCGGCCCAGCTCGAATCCCGGCTGAAGGCCGCGGGCGTGTCGCTCGCCGTCGCCCGCGAATTCATCGAGACCGAGATCATGTGGTCCTCGCTGATCCGGCGCGACTACCAGCCGACGGTCGATCTCGGCCCGGAGGAGGTCGCGGAGCAGATCAAGGTCATGGGGCTCGACAAGACCGTGGACTTCTCGCTGGGCGAGATCGCCATGGCGCTGGGCGACTCCCCGGCGGAGGTCGAGGCCCGCGCCCGCAAGATCGTCGCCGAAGCCCGCGGCGGGGCCGATTTCGCCGCCCTCGCCCGGCGCTGGGGCCAGAGCCAGAGCGCGCCGAAGGGCGGCATGGTCGGCTGGGCCCCCGCGGCGCAGCTGCCGCCGCAGCTGGCGCAGATGCTGCAGCGGATGCAGCCCGGAGAGGTCACCGACCCGATCCCGGTGCCGCGCGGCGTGGTGGTGCTCAAGCTGGTCGACCGGCGCGAGCAGCCGCGCGAGCTGACCGCCGAGGACCGCGAGCGGGTGCGCCTGCAGCTGCTGGACCAGCGCCTGTCGCGCCTGGCGGAGGGCCGGCTGCAGGAGCTGCGGGCGCGGGCCTATGTCGAACGACGCTGAGCGCGCCGCCCCCGTCGTCGTCGCCCCCGTCGTCGCCGCCCCCGTCGCGCTGACCTGCGGCGACCCGGCGGGGATCGGGGCGGAGATCGCGGCCGGGGCCTGGGCCGCCTTGCGCGCCGAGCCCGCCTGCGCCTTCTTTCTGGTGGGCGACGCCGACTGGGCGGCCGCCGGCGGCGCGCCCGTCGCCCGGATCGCGGCGCCGGGAGAGGCGCGCGGCGTCTTCGCCGATGCGCTCCCGGTCCTGCACCGGCCTCTGGCCGCGCCGGCCCCGGCCGGGCGGCCGGACCCCGCCAACGCGGCCATGGTCGTCGCCTCGATCAAGGAGGCGGTGGCGCTCGCCCGGGCCGGGACGGCGGGGGCGGTCTGCACCCTGCCGATCAACAAGAAGGCGCTCTATGACGGCGCCGGCTTCGCCCATCCCGGCCATACCGAGTTCCTGGCGGCGCTCGCCGGCGTCGCCCGTCCGGTGATGATGCTGGCCGGTCCTCAGCTGCGCGTGGTCCCGGTGACCATCCACATCGCGCTGACGGATGTTCCCCGCGCCCTGACCGCCGCGTTGATCGAGGAGACGGTGCGCGTCGCCGCCGCGGATCTGGTGCGCGACTTCGGGTTCGCGCGGCCGCGGATCGCGCTGGCGGGGCTCAACCCCCATGCCGGCGAAGGCGGCGCGATGGGGCGCGAGGAGATCGAGATCATCGCCCCCGCCGTCGCCCGCCTGCGTGAGGCGGGGTTCGAAATCGCCGGACCCCTGCCCGCCGACACGATGTTTCACGCCGCCGCCCGCGCCCGCTACGACCTCGCGGTCTGCATGTATCACGACCAGGCCCTGATCCCGATCAAGGCGCTGGATTTCGACCGCGGCGTGAACGTGACCCTGGGCCTGCCCTTCATCCGCACCTCGCCCGATCACGGCACCGCCTACGATATCGCCGGCAAGGGGCTGGCGAATCCCACCAGCCTGATCGAGGCGCTGAGGCTCGCCGCCGCGATGGCCGCCCGACGCGCGGCGGCGGGGACGTGAAGGAGGGCCCGTCGCCGGACGGCCTTCCCCCCCTGCGCGAGGTGATCGCGACCCACGGGCTCGCCGCCAAGAAGGCGCTGGGCCAGAATTTTCTGTTGGATCTCAACCTGACGCGTCGCATCGCGCGCGCGGCGGGGCCCTTGGATGGCGCTTCGGTGCTGGAGGTGGGGCCGGGCCCGGGCGGGCTGACCCGCGCGCTGCTGATCGAGGGCGCGGGGCGGGTGCTGGCGGTGGAACGGGATCCGCGTTGCCTGCCAGCGCTCGCCGAGATCACGGAGGCCCATGACGGCAAACTGGAAGTGATCGAGGGCGACGCGCTGGAGGCGGGGGCCGAGGCGCGGATGGCCGCGCCGTGGCGGATCGTCTCCAACCTGCCCTATTACGTCGGCACCGAGCTGCTGGTGCGCTGGCTGGAGGCGGAGCCCTGGCCGCCGGCCTGGGACTCGCTGACCCTGATGTTCCAGCGCGAAGTGGCCGAGCGGATCGTGGCGGGTCCGGGCTCGAAGACCTGGGGGCGGCTGTCGGTGCTGGCGCAGTGGCGCTGCGAGGCGCGGATCGCGTTCGAAGTGCCGGCCTCGGCCTTCACCCCGCCGCCCAAGGTGACGTCGGCGGTCGTGGTGCTGCGCCCGCTGGCCGAGCCGCGGTTTCCAGCGCCGGCGGCGGCGCTGAGGCGGATCACGGCGGCGGCTTTCGGGCAGCGGCGCAAGATGCTGCGCCAGAGCCTGAAGCAGGCGACGCCGGACGCGATCGGCCTCTGCGCCCGGGCGGGGGTGGCGGAGACGCTGCGCGCCGACGACGTGGACCTCGCCGGCTTCTGCGCGCTCGCCCGCGCGCTCTGACCCCAAGGCCCCGCGTGGCGCCGGCCGCCGCGAACCGAAGCGCCGCATCGAGGGCGCGCAGGCGGCGCCGTCCCGCCTGCGGCGCGTTGAGCCGGGGTCGAGGGCGTTGACCGCGAGGCGGGCGGGAATGGCGGATAAGGGGCCTGCGGGCATGTCTGGCGGCCGGCGCTTCCCAGCGCTCCGGACCGCGCGGAGGCCGGGCTTGCGCTTCCCGGGGATCTAGGGCGTAGCGGGGAGCATGTTTCCGACATGGCCGTCGCCTCGCGCGTCGCCGGCGCGCGAGCGCTGCGGCCGGCCTCGGGGCTCGAGATCCGGCGCCGGAGGAGATCGCTTCGAGCGGGGCGGCGCGGCGCTTCGGCTCAAGCGAACGATGAGGATTGGCGCTCCATCGCGCCGACGCCCGGACCCGCGTCCGGTCGGGTCGCGTCCGGTCGGGGCGAGGTCGGTCGACATGGGGACGGCTGGCGCGGGAGGGCGTGGAGGCGAGACGTCACGTCGTGACCAGGCTCGGCTCGAGCGGGTGCGAGGCAGCATGCGCCGAGGCGAGTCGCGCCGGGGCGGTGGCGCATCCGGACGGGGGACGTCTTGCGAAACGGCCCGGCGAGAGGCGCGTCGGGGCGGGACCGGCAAGACAGAATCCGCCCCCTTGCGTCCGCGACGCCTGCGCGCGCCGTTCCCGCCATGGGCCCGTCACGACCTGCGCCACGCGCCCAAGCCGCGCGGGCGATCCGGGGCGACCGGCGCTGCGGCTGGCGCGCGGCTCCGGCCTGGGGGCCCGCGCCTCGGTCCGGAGCGCGGCGCGGCGCGGTCAGTAGATGTAGCGGATATGCTCCATCCAGAACCGCTCGATCCGCTGCAGGGTGACATTGGCGGCCGGCAGCTGATCGGGCCCCGCCATCGCGTCGTCCATCAGCGTCGCGGCGTGGCGGGTGAACAGCTCCGACACCGTGTCGTGGATGAACTTGCCCCGGTCGGTCACCCGGATCCGCACCGAGCGGCGGTCGACCTCGGACCGTTCGTGGTGCAGATACCCCGCCTCGACCAGTTTCTTGAGGTTGTAGGAGACGTTGGAGCCCTGGTAGTAGCCGCGGCTCTTGAGCTCCCCCGCCGTCACCTCGGCGTCGCCGATGTTGAACAGCAGCAACGCCTGCACCGCATTGATGTCGAGCAGGCCCAGACGCTCGAACTCGTCCTTCACCACGTCGAGCAGCAGACGGTGCAGCCGCTCCACCAACGACAGGAGCTCCAGATAGGTTTCGCCGAAATCGGGCGTCGTCTGCGGCCGGACCCGCGTCGCGCGTCCCCCGATTCCGCTGTCGTTCCGCGCCGTCTGAGCGCCCTTGGCCATGCTCGGTTCTCCGCTATCCCGTCTCGCTAAAACGACAATTCGGCGGAAATGCCGAATATGACGTTAACGCGAGAGAAATACGCGCGAAGCGGCGACGAGCAGGAGCGGCAGGCGGCCGGCCGAGGCCGTCGCCCGCGTCCCCCGCCGGTTCAGGCGCGGGGCGCGATGCCGTGGAAGCCGCGCAGCCGCCCCACGATGGCGTCATGGGGGGCGGGCGTGGTCACGGCGCCGGAGACCCAGAGGTAGAGGTCCTGGTCGTTCTCCTCCATCAGCGCCTCCAGCGCGTCGAGGTCGCAGGTTTCGCGCCCGTCGGCCAGCGCGTCGCACCAGGGGCCCAGGATCATGTCCATCTCCTTGGTGCCGCGCCGCCAGCCGCGGATGCGCAGGCGGCGCAGGCGGGCCTCGGCCTCGGTATGCACCGAACGATCGTCGGGAGCGGTCATCTCGGGTCGGTTCATGCGGTCTCCTCCTCGTCCCAGAGCCAGGCGGCGCCGCGCACGCCGGAGCTGTCGCCATGCAGGGCGCGGCGGATTTCGGTCTCCATCACGTCGGAGAAGACATGCGGGCGCATGGCGGCGGCGATGCGTTCGGGGGCGCCTTCGAGGTTCGAGAGCCCCCCGCCCAGCACCACCATGTCGGGGTCGACGACGTTGACGATCACGGCGAGCGCGCGGCCCCAGCGGTCGTAGAGCCGGTCGAAGGCGGCCTCGGCGTCGGGATCGCCGGCGGCGGCCATCTCGGCGATGTCGCGGGCATGCGGGCCCTGGCCGTCGCCGGCGCCGACGGCGCGGGCGAAGTCGGCTTCGAGCCCGGGGCCGGAGATCCAGACCTCGAGGCAGCCCCGCCGTCCGCAGAAGCAGAGAGGCCCCGGGCGTTCGGCGTCGGTGGGGTTGGGCAGCGCGTTATGGCCCCATTCGCCGCCGATGCCGTTGCGGCCCTCGACGATGCGGCCGTTCACGATCAGGCCGCCGCCGACGCCGGTGCCGTTGATGGTGGCGAAGACCACGCCGGCCCCGGCCCCGGCCCCGTCGGCGGCCTCCGACAGCGCGAAGCAGTTGGCGTCGTTGGCGAGCCGCACCGGCCGGCCGAGCGCTTCGGCCAGGTCCCGGTCGAAGGGTTTGCCGATCAGCCAGACCGCGTTGCCGTTGCGCACGGTGCGGGTGGCGGGCGAGAGCGAGCCGGGGATGCCGATGCCGAGCGCGGGGGCGCGGGCCCCGGCGGCGGCTTCGAGCGCGCCCACCAGCTCGCGGATCGCGAGGACCGAGCCCGCATAGTCCCCGCGAGGGGTCTCGACGCGCTGTCGGGCGCGGATGGTTCCGTCGGGGGCGAGGGCGATGCCCTCGATCTTGGTGCCGCCGAAATCGACGCCGATGCGCATGAGCCGGACCTCCCTCGAAGAGCCGGTCCGGGGTAGCGGAGGCGGCGCGGGCTGGCAAGGCCGGGCCGGATCGAGGACGGGACGGAAGGCGGCGCGGACGGGGATCCGGCGGAGACCGCGAAGGCGGTCACGCCCTCGGCCTCGGCCCGCGAAGACGCGGTCCTCAGGCGCCGCCGGGGGCGAAGCCGGCGCCCCGCTTCCCGAGGGCGGTCCGCGCGGTCGGCCTCGGCCGGCGCGGTCCGAGACC
>NZ_JBSRTQ010000140.1:0-10903 GCF_055129145.1 Albimonas sp.
GGGCCGGCCCCGGCCGGCCACGCCGTGCCGGCCGGAAGCGAGGCGCGCCGCCCCCACCGAAAACCCTTGCCAGCCGCCGCCCCGACGCGTGACACATGTCCCGCCCGGCGGCGCGTGACGCCCGGGCCACGAAGCGCGAGGAGACACCCCGATGGCCGCCGACCCGTTCGACCGCGACCCCGCCGTGACCCATGGCGAGGCGGTGAGGCTGGAGCCCGGCCTGCGCCGGATCACCTGCCCCAATCCCGGCCCGATGACCTTCACGGGCACCCAGACCTACATCCTCGGCGAGGGTCAGGTGGCGGTGATCGACCCCGGCCCCGTCGACGAGACCCATCTCGAGGCCGTTCTCGCCGCCCTCGCGCCCGGCGAGAACGTCCACGCCATCGTGCTGACCCACACCCATATCGACCACTCGCCCGGCGTGGCGCCCCTGGTCGCGCGCACCAACGCCCCCACCTACGGCTTCGGGCCCCATGGCGCGGGGATGAGCGCGCGGATGACGGCGCTCGCCGCCTCCGGCGCCCGGTTCGGGGGGGGCGAGGGCGGAGACCACAGCTTCAGGCCCGACAACCTGCTCGCCGACGGGCAACGCCTGCAGGGTCCCGGCTGGGCGATGACCGCGATCCATACGCCGGGGCATATCTCCAACCATCTCGCCTTCGCGCTCGAGGCGGACGGGATGGCGCCCGGCGCGGTGCTGTCGGGGGATCACGTGATGGGCTGGTCGACGTCGGTCGTCTCGCCCCCGGACGGCGACATGGCCGCCTATATGGCGAGCCTGCGCAAGCTGCAGGGGCGCGGCGACCGGGTGTTCTACCCCGGCCACGGCCATGCGATCCCGGATCCGGAGGGGATGATCGCCCACCTGATCGCGCATCGCGAGTCGCGCACCGCGCAGATCCACGCCGGTCTCGGCCCCGAGGGGCGGACCCCGGCCGAACTCGCCGCCGCCATCTACACCGAGGTCGATCCCCGCCTGCTGCCGGCGGCGGCGCGCAACGTGTTCTCGGTGCTGATCGGGCTGGTCGAGGAAGGCCGCGCCGCCCATGACGGCCCGCTGACGCCGGAGACCGCGTTCCGCAGGGTCTGACCCAAGGCGCCGGAAAGGCTGCGGCTCGGCGCCGTCGCGGGCTTCGCCTAGGCCGCGCGCGCCCGAAGCCGAGCGCCGTCGCATAGGCGGCCCGAGGGGGGACGGCGCAGGCGGTCATGGCGCGGGGCTGCGGGCGAGGGCCGCGACGGCGCCGCTCAGCCCTCGCAGATCTCGCGCAGGGAGAGCCACTGCGCGTCCTCCAGCGCCGGGCGGTAGGGGGAGCCCGCGGTGACGTCGGCGGCGCGGGCGCCGGCGATGCGCTCGGCCATGTCGGGATGCGAAGCGAGGTGCCGGGCGAGCCCCGCCGGACGGTCGCCGGGCCGCGCCGCGATCCGCTCGAAGAACCCGGCGAGCGCCGCGGCGGGCAGACCGGCGCGGGCCAGAAGCGCCTGCGCGTAGGCGTCCGCCTCGCGCTCGGCCTCCTGACTGTAGGAGGCGTCGATCATCGCGCCGGCGAGCTGCGCGGCCGCCCCCCCGCCCGAGGCGTCGCCGAACAGCAGCCCCAGCAGCGCCGACGACCCCGCCCCGCGCAGCATGGCGCGCAGCTGGTGGCGCAGGGCCACATGGCCGATCTCATGGGCGAGCACCGCCGCGACCTCGTCGGGCCCCGAAGCCTGCTCCAGCAGCGCGGACATGATGACGACGTAGCCGCCGGGGGCGGCGAAGGCGTTGATCTGGTCGGAGGGGTAGACCCGGGCCTGGATCGGCACATGCAGGTTGGCGGCCGAGCCCAGCCGGTCGATCAGCGCGTCGAGCGCGGCCACCCCTTCGGGCGCGTCGCAGGCCCGCACGCCCCGGGGGAAGATCCGCGCGACGGCGAGATCGCGGGCGGCCTCGCCCAGCGCCCGCTCCTGATCCGCCGGGATGAAGGGCGCGGCGCGTTCGGCGGCCAGCGGCGCCAGCCAGATGAGCGCCGCGGCCACCGCCGCCAGCGCGCCCCCGGCCCAGAGCCCCATGCGCAGCATGCGGCGGTCGGGCTTGGGGCGGCGGTCGAGATCCTCGCACACCGCCTCGATCGCCTCGATCATCTCGGGGTCGCGGATCACCAGCCGCTCGTCCGCGTCCTCCAGCAGGTCCGGATCGGGGGTCAGCACCATCCGCGCCTCGGCCAGATCGGCGGCCGACGAGATGCGGCGCAGGCTGGCGAGCGCCCAATGCGCGACCGGCATGTCGTCGAAGCTCATCAGGGTCAGCGACTGTTCGCCGAAGCGGACCACGACCTCCTGCGCGCCGCCTTGGCCGCGGTCATGCAGCTCGCCCACCGATTCCAGCAGCGCATAACGTTCGAGCGCCGTGCCGCGCACGCCGCCCATTCTCCTGCCGCTGGAACCGTTCGCCATGGGCGCCTCATCCTGACCGCCTGTCGGCCCTGCGCGCCGTTCCGGAGCCCTCTCGGGGCCCTGGTCGCCGAAGCGGCGACGCGGGCAGGCCCTGCATAAGCGATCCGTCCGGCGGCTGCGAGCCCCGCGGCCGGCGCGGGCGACGGCCCCTGCGCCGCGGGGAAAGGGGGTCAGGGCAGGGCGAATTCGAAGGCGTCGTCGAAGCCTTCCGCGGTCGCGTCGCGGTCGGCGGCGCGCTGACGCACCGTCTCCAGCCGGTTGACGCCGTGCAGGGTGATGCTGTCGCACAGATGCTCATGCCGGCGCCGGGCGTACACATAGGTCCACAGCCACAGCAGGAAGGTCGCGGACAGAAAATAATCGATGGCCACCGCCATCATCGCCAGCCCCTGGGCGCGCCACGTGTGGAATCCGGCGAAGACCGTCTCGCCCAGCGCGTCGAGCGCGGCGGGCCGCAGGCCGGGGAAGGCGGCGAGGTCGAGACTGAACAGGTTGTCGACCTGCAGATCGCCGAAGCCGGCGAGGCGGGCCTGGTCGGCCAGCCCGGCGGCGCCGGGATTCTCCATCTCCACCCGCGCCGCGGCGAGGAGCGGGATCGAGGCGACGGCGAAGATCGCCACGTAGACCGCCACCCCCGGCCACAGGTTGCGGCGGGACACCGCCATGTAGGAATCGACGATGTGCCACATGGAGAAGCGGCAGCTGATCCGGGCCCCGGCGAGGCTGCGGGCGTTCATGAACAGCCGGACCTCGGCCGCGCGGTAATCGACCCAGGCGAGGATGACCGAGAGCCCCAGCAGCAGGACCATGGCGAGGAGGGCGAGCGGCCCCCAGGCGAGCAGCAGGGCGGCGGGGTCGTCGAGGCCGAGCCAGGCGCGCAGGACGGGGGAGGCGGCCACCGCCGCGATCATCGCGCAGAGCGACCACAGCGGCAGCCAGTGGACCGCCAGCGGCCAGGGCCGCCCATCGAACGCGAAGGCGGCGTCGCCCCAGCGCATGGCGCGCGACATCCGCGCCTCGCGCATCCAGCGCCAGAGAGGCCAGGCGAGCCCGGCGGTCGCAGCCACCACCGGCGCCCAGACCAGCCAGAGCAGGGCGAGGGACCAGCCCGAACCCTCCATCCCGAAGCGGACATGCTTCCACCGGGTGCGCGACAGCCGGTAGCGGCGGGCGCGGAAGGCCGCGACGGGCATCAAGGGCGACAGGACCAGCAGCGTCAGGCCGGCGGCGGGGACCCAGCCGGCCGGCCCTCCGCCCAGGTCGGTCGCGTGGGCGAGGCCGAGAAAGGCGCCGCCGAAGCCCACCGCCCCGAAGATCAGCGCGAGACAGGCGATGGCGATGGCCGCGCCGACGAACAGCTCGGACCCGCGGCCGGTGTATTCCAGCCGCTCGCCGTCGACCTCGGTATGGGCCCAGAGCACGCGGCGGGTCTGGGTCTTCATCCAGAACCGGTAGACGCCCAGCGACAGCACCGAGATCGCGCCATGGGTGAGCGTGACCGCCGAGAGCAGGCCCTTGTCGTCCCGGTAGGCGGGCGCGACGTCGCGCGGCAGGGCGGCGATGCCGGATTGCGCGGCGGCGCGCGCGGCGCGGGCGCGGCGAAGACGCTCGGAATGGCGGGTGGCGGCGTGGGCGAACGGGTCGTCGCCTTGCGAGGCGGGCGGCCGCGCGTCCGCCTCGGCCGGGGGCGTTTCCGCAGGATCGCGGATCAGGCGGGCGGGCGCGTCCGGCGACGCATCGCGGTTGGGAGCGGGGAGGACGGCGCGGGCGGGGGGCCTGTCCTCGGCGCCGACATTGGCGTTGGCGGGCATGGGCGGGCCGGTCTGCGCAGGGCTCGGCGACATCGTCGCGTCATCGACGCCGTCCTCCGGCGCATAAAGGAAGGAGGGACGATCCTGCACCACGTCGCCGAACAGTTCGGCGATCGACTCCGGCGCCTTCCTCACGCGCTTGCGCGCCATACGCACTCCCCCGGGCCGCGCCGAAAACCCCCGCGGCCCCTGTGTGGGAAGCATACTACGTTCGCAGCGGATCACGAACAGGCCGACGTCGCAGGCCGCACGCCGCGGCCCGATCCGCGCGGCGCAAACGACGCTGCGTCAACAGCTTGTGACGAAGTTCACAGGATGTCGCGCAGGCCCGCCCGCGGCGCGCAGGCGGCCGACGCGGCCCCGCCGGGCCGGATCCAGGCCCGGCGGGGTCGAATCGCTCAGGCGGCTTCGGGGTGGCGGTAGCCGATGCCCTCGAGCTTCTTGCGCAGTTCGAGCTTGGAGATCTTGCCGGTGGCGGTATGCGGCAGCTCGTCCATGTAGATCACGTCGTCGGGCACCTGCCACTTGGCGAAGTGCTTGGCGACGAGGGCGAGGATCTCCTCCTTGGGCGGCGTCTGGCCGGCGACGGGGACCACCACCAGGATCGGACGCTCGTCCCATTTCGGGTGCGCCACGCCGATGGCGGCGGCTTCGGCCACCATCGGATGGGCGACGGCGGCGTTCTCGAGGTCGATGGAGCTGATCCACTCGCCCCCCGACTTGATCACGTCCTTGGAGCGGTCGGTGATCCGCACGTAGCCGTTGGGGTCCATGGTCGCCACGTCGCCGGTGTCGAACCACTGCGAACCGTCGAGCGCCGCGTCCTCGTCCTTGTTGTGATAGCGCTTCACGACGCCGAAACCGCGGATCCAGAGCTTGCCCTGCTGCTTGCCGTCCCAGGGCAGCTCCTGCCCCGCATCGTCGGTGATGCGCAGGTCGACGCCGTAGGGCGGATGGCCGACCGAGGTCTGCACGTCGAGCTTCTCGGACGGGGACAGGGCCATGACCTCGGGCTTGAAGGTGCAGACGGACCCCAGCGGCGAGGTCTCGGTCATGCCCCAGGCGTGGATCACATGGGCGCCGTAGTCGTTCTGGAACGCCTCGATCACGGCGCGCGGGCAGGAGGAGCCGCCGATGATCACCTTCTTCAGGGTCGAGAATTTCAGCTTGTTGGCGCGCAGATGCTGAAGCATCCCGAGCCAGATGGTCGGCACCGCGGCGGTGGCGGTCACCCCCTGCTCCAGCATCTCGTAGAGGCCGGCGGCGGACATGTCGCGCCCGGGCATGACCAGCGAGGCGCCGGACATGGCCGAGACATAGGCCAGTCCCCAGCCGTTGGCATGGAACAGCGGCACCACCGGCAGGATCACGTCGTTGGACGAGCCGCCCAGGCAGTCCGGCTGCAGCGCGGTCAGCGCATGCAGAACGTTGGAGCGGTGGGTGTAGAGCACGCCCTTGGGGTTGCCCGTGGTGCCGGAGGTGTAGCAGAGGCCGCAGGGATCGGTTTCAGGCCCGGCGACCCATTCGAAATCGCCGTCCTGCGCCTCGACCATCTCCTCGTAGCAGATCGGGTCGGGGATCGTGGTCTCGGGCATGTGGGCGCGGTCGGTGAGGATCACCCATTTTTCGACCTTGGGCAGCTTCGCGACCAGCGGCTCGAGGATCTTCACCATGTCGGCGTCGAGCATCACCACTTTGTCTTCGGCGTGGTTGATGATGTAGTCGAGTTGCTCGGCGAAGAGCCGCGGGTTGAGCGTGTGCAGGATCGCGCCGCAGCCGGAGACGCCGTACCAGACCTCCATGTGCCGGGGCGTGTTCCAGGCCATGACGCCGATGGCGTCGCCGCTTCCGTAGCCCATGGCCGCCAGCGCCTGGGCGCATTTGCGGGCCTTGAGGTGGACCGTCTCCCAATTGGACTCGACGATCGGACCCTCCGCCGAGCGGCCGCGCACCGGGCGCTTGCCGTGGAACTTGGCGGCGTGGTCGATGATGGTGGATACGCGCAGCGGATAATCCTGCATCGTCCCGAACATATGGCGTCCTCCCTGACGACATCTCCTGCGCCTTGATCCCTGGGACGGGCGGCGCGGGTTCCCTGATGGCGATTACGTCATAGGTAACATGCGCATCATCAGGAGCAAGCGGGCCCGAACCGGCGCGACGCCGCGTAAGGGCGGCGGCGCGGGGCCTGGGGCGGCGGCCGGCGCCCCCGTGCGGGGGGCGCGCGGCCTGACGCCTCAGCCGGCCGCCTTCATCTTCTCGATCGCCTCGGCCTGGGCGAGCAGCTTCTGGGCGACCTCGACATGCAGGTTCTCGACGATGCGCCCGTCGACCACCGCCACCGCCTCGCCCCTGGCCCGCGTCTCCTCGAAGGCCGCGACCTGGCGCTTGGCCAGCGCGATGGCGGCCTCGGACGGCCCGAATTCCTCGTTGGCGATGTCGAGCTGCGCCGGATGGATCAGGGTCTTGCCGTCGAAGCCCATGGATTTGCCGAGCGCGCAGGCCGCCCGATTGCCGTCCGCGTCCTGATAGGCGTTGTAGACCCCGTCGAGGATCGCGAGGCCGAAGGCCCGCGCCACCAGCAGGCACAGGCCGAGCGAGGTCATCACCTCGGTCCGGGCGTCGGTATGGGCGGCCTCGAGCTCCTTCACCAGGTCGTTGGTGCCCATCACGAAGCAGGCGAGGCGCGGGGTGGCCTCGGCGATCTCGCGGGCGTTGAGGATGCCGATGGGCGTCTCCATCATCGCCCAGATTTTCGTGGTCGCAGGGGCGCCGGCGTCGTCCATCAGCTTCTCGACCGCATGCAGGTCGGCGGCGGAGCCGACCTTGGGGACGAGGATCGCGTCGGGGGCGGCGGCGGCGGCCGCGCGGATGTCGGCCTCGCCCCATTCGGTGTCGAGGCCGTTGACCCGCACGATGATCTCGCGCAGCCCGAAGCCGCCTTCCTTCAGCGCGGCGACGACGAGGTCGCGGGCGAGGTCCTTTTCGGTCGGCCCCACCGCGTCCTCGAGGTCGAGGATCAGCGCGTCGGCCGGCAGGCCGCGCGACTTCTCGATGGCGCGCGCCTTGGCGCCCGGCATGTAGAGGACGGAACGGCGGGGGCGGGCGGCCTCGGTCATGGGCGGTCTCCGGCAGGGGATGGGCGTCGGGGGTTGGGTAGCCTGCGGGGGGCGGGCGCGCAAGTTCGTGCCGCGTTATGCCGATCAGAGGACCGATGATTGCGCGGGGCGGCGTCGGGCGTGCTGCGTCGCGGCGAACGTTAACCGGATTTTCGCTCCTCGGGCGCAGATTGGGCCTCGCCGCCGCAAGGGCGGGATCGGTTGCCGGGGTCGGGCGCGGCGCGCCTTGCCCCCCGCCTCCGCCCCCGCCGCCTCGTGGCCGATCCGCCGACCCGAGACCCTGCGACCTGGCGGGATCGGCCGGCGGCTCGGCGGGTCCGGGTCCCGGCGGCGCCCGGCGCCTGCGCCTTGAGGTGATGCCATGGAACGCGTGACCAAAGCCTGCCGGACCCACCGGACCCTGACCCCCGACGGGGCCGTCTTCCGCGGCCGCGCGCCGAAGGGGCTCGCCGCCGGCCTGGCCGCGGCCTGCGTCGCCTTCGCGCTGGGCGCGCCCGCGACGCTGTCGGCGGCGGAGCCCGGGGCCGCCGGCCGGCCGGCGCCGGGCTCGCCCGCCGCTCTTCGGGGCCCCGGCGCCCAGCCCGTGCAGATGCCGCTTCCGATCCAGGGCGCTCCCGGCGGCTCGATGTGCGGGGAACGCCGGCAGGTGGTCTCCCGCCTCGCCGAGAAATACGGGGAGACGCGGCGCGGCTACGGCCTTCAGCAAGGCGCGGCGGTGGTGGAGGTCTACGCATCGGGCGCCACCGGCAGCTGGACCATTCTGCTGTCGACCCCCAACGGCCTCGCCTGCCTGCTGGCCGCGGGCCAGAACTGGGCGCCGACGCCGCACGAGGATTCGGCCGCGATCGGCGACCCGACCTGAGGCGGTCCCGGGCCGGGGCCGGATTCGGGGCCCCGAGACGGTCCCGCCCACGCCACGCCCGACCGCGGGCGCGGCGCCCCGGCCCCGCTCATGCTCCGTTCGGGCGCCCGCGCGCGCCGCAGTCGCGCCATCGCCGGCCGGGACGAAGCGGCCGAATTCGAAACGAATTGTCCCAGCCGGGGCCGCGCGCTAACCTCCCCCCGACGCAACCGTCGGAAAGGGGTCTCGAGTGTTCAAGGAATTCAAGGAGTTCGCGGTCAAGGGCAATGTCGTCGACATGGGCGTCGGCATCGTCATCGGCGCCGCCTTCACCACCATCGTCAAAAGCTTCGTCGACGACATCATCAACCCGATCATCGGGCTGTTCACCGGCGGCATCGACTTCTCCGGCCTCTACCTCAACCTCTCCGGCCAGCCGGTCGCCAATGTCGCCGAGGCCAAGGACGCCGGCCTCGCGGTGGTCACCTACGGCGTGTTCATCAACGCCGTCGTCGCCTTCCTGATCGTGGCCTGGGTGCTGTTCTTCGTGGTGCGCGGCGTCAACACGCTCCGCCGCAGCGTCGAGCCTGCGACCGAACCGACCCCCGCCGGCGTCCCCGCGCCCCCCGCCGACATCCAGCTGCTGGGCGAGATCCGCGACCTGCTCAAGGCGCGCCCGCTCTGACCCGCCGGCTCAGATCAACGCGCCAAGCCCCACGAACGTCGCCATCCCCGCCACGATCGCGCCGAGCAGCGACCGGGTGAGGATGCCGACCGCGAGCGTCGCCGCCGCCCCGACCAGCCGCGCCGGGTCGGTCTCGCCTTCCAGCGCGCGGGGCCACACCGCCATCGGCGCGGCCAGCGCCGGCAGCACCGTCACCGGCACATAGCGCAGGAACCGCATCGCCCAGACCGGAAATTCGCGCCCGCCGGCCAGCAGCACGAAGGAGGCGCGCACGAAATAAGTGCCGACGCCCAAACCCAGGATCGCCGCCCAGGCGGTCCAGTCTGAAATCCCGTTCATCGCGCGGCCCCCCGTTTCGCCAGCCAAAGCTCGACCCCCGCCCCGGTGGCCATGCCGAGCCCGGCTGCGGCGAGAAGCCCCATGCTCCACGGCAGGTCCACGAACACCAGCGCTCCGATCACCGCCACCGCGGCGGCGCAGAGATTGGGGACGCCGCGGATCATCGGGGCCGCGATGGCGAAGAAGGTCACCGGCGGCACGAAGTCGATCGGCAGGCTCGCGGGGATCGCCGACCCTGCCACCGCGCCGATCGCGGTGGCGATGATCCAGCTCGGCATGATCGGCGCGCCGACCCCGAAGAAGAAGCCGATGCGGCGGGCCTGGGTCTCGGCCGGGCGATCCTGATAGCGGCGCATGGCGAGGCCGTAGACCTGGTCGACCACGAAATATCCGGCGATCATCCGGATCCAGCTGCGCGTGCCGACGAAATACGGGGCGAGCGAGGCCGAATACATCGCCATCCGCAGGTTCACCGCCAGCGCCGCCAGCACCGCCACGATCACCGGCGCGCCGTCGGAGATCAGCTCGATCAGCGCGAATTGCGAGGCGCCGGCGATGACGAAGGTGGTCAGCACCATGATCTTGGTCAGGTCCATGCCCGCCGCGCTCGCCACCACGCCGAACAGCAGCCCGAAGGGCGCCACCACCAGCACGAAGGGCAACCCGCCCAGCACGCCGGAGCGGAAGCCCCGCAGGAACTCGCCGTCGCCCTTGAAGGGGGACGGGTGCGGGTTGCGGTCCGGGTCGGCCGCGCTCATGCTCGGGTCTGGGTGGAGATCTTTCATCAGCAAAGCTTACCTGTCTTGCTGCACTGCGCAAATCACGGATTGTGACCCATGACCTCAGCGCCGGCGATGGTTCGCCCGCCCGCCCGCATCCTCCCCGACCCGCACGCCCCCGGCCTGACCCGGGAAGTCGAGGGACGCGACGAGACCGGGGCGGTCCGCCTGACCCGGGTGATCGAGGAGCGTCCCCTGACCCTCTGGCTCAACGGGCGCGAGATCGTCACGGTGATGACCATCGGGGATCACCCGGAATGCCTCGCGGTCGGCTATCTGGCCAATCAGGGGATGTTGCCGGCGGATGTCGGGATCACCGCGGTCGAGCATGACGCCGAGCTGGAAGTGGTCGTGGTCCGCACCGCGCGGGAGACGGATTACGAGGAGAAGCTGGCGCGCCGCACCCGCACCTCCGGCTGCGCGGTGGGCACGGTGTTCGGCGACATGATGGAGGGGCTCGACGGGCTGGTTCTGCCGGCGCTGGAGGTGCGGACCTCGGAACTCTACGCGCTGTCGCGGACCATCAACACCATGCCGAGCCTCTATCTGGAGGCGGGCGCGATCCATGGCACCGTGCTCTGCCGCGGCGCGGAGCCGCTGGTCTACATGGAGGATGTCGGGCGCCACAACGCGGTCGATAAGATCGCGGGGTGGCTGCGGCTGCGCGGGGAAAGCGCGGGAGACAAGCTGATCTACACCACCGGGCGGCTGACCTCCGAAATGGTGATCAAATGCGCGCTGATCGGGGCGCCGGCGCTGGCCTCGCGGTCGGGGTTCACCGCCTGGGGGGTGGAGATCGCGCGGCAGGTGGGGCTGACCTTGGTGGGGCGGCTGCGGGGGCGGCGATTCTTGTGCCTGGCGGGCGAGGACCGGCTGATCCGCGACGCCGATCCGGG
>NZ_JBSRTQ010000141.1:0-10864 GCF_055129145.1 Albimonas sp.
GACCGCCACCTCGGCGTCGCGCACCACCGTGTCGGCGCCGTCGACCGGATACATGAAATCCGCCGTGACCAGCAGGTCGACGGCTTCGGGCGGTTGGCCTGCTGCGTGCATCGCCTCGTCTCCTGGTCGGCTCGGACGATGGGCCGGTGGCGCGACGCATCTTGAGCAAGACCGCAGGCGCCCTGCAAGCTCTTCCCAAAAGCGCGTCGCGTCATAGGTATGCAAGATCCACGAAGACTGCTTCACCTCGCCGCCACCGATCCCCGCCCTCCGGCTCGGCGAGCACGAGCGTCATGGCGTAGCCGTCGTCCTGGAGCAGCGTCTGGGCGAAGGCGCCGCCGCGGAACCGGCCGGCGAGCCAGTCCTCCGGGCGGACCTCTTCCATGCAGGTCAGACGGTCGGCGCCTGACGCCGTCAGCAGGTGGCCGATCGCGTCGCCCTTCCATGCCGAGGTCCGGGGAAAGGTCTCGCTCCTGTCGAGGTAGAGCACCTCGCCGTTGCGCGTGAAGACGATGGCGAGCACCTCCTCGTGCAGCGCCACGTAGCGCCGGACCGCCGCGGCCCGGCTGACATCGAAGCGCCCGGCCATGGCCAGCGCGTGCTCGAGGTCGGCCGAGCGTTTCAGGTGGCGCCCGAGCAGTCGCCGGGGCGTCAGGGCTTCGATGGCGAAGGCGTTCGCCTCGCGCTCCTGGCGCTGGCGGATGCCTTCCCCGATGGGAGACCGCATGTCCTGCGCCGTGCAGGCGAAGCCGTGGTCGCCCATCGGCTTGTGGCGCTCGTTGAGGAAGTGCCCGAGCTCATGGGCGATGGTGTAGCGGCGGCGGCCACGGTTGCGCCCGGCCCGCACGATGATCTGCCCTTCGCTCTTGAGACGGTCGGTCTGCAGGCAGCCCTCGATCCCCTCCAGCGGCGCCTCGACGATCTCCAAGATGTCGAGCGCGAGCGCGATCTCGTCGATCGGAACGCGCCCGGCGAGATCCGGCAGTTGCCGCAGCAGCGCATCGGCCAGCCGGACCGGATCCGAGCCGGCGCTCTCGATCTCGATGCGGTCGAGCGACAGCGTCATTCCCGATCGGCGCGCCGCCTGCGGAAGGACTGCAGCATGTCGTCGAGGATCTTGCGATCCTCGGGCTTCAGCTCCTGCGCCTGGCGGAACATGCGTGCGAGATCGTCGTCGGCGTCGGGGGCGTCGACGTCCTCCCCGACCAGCCAGCTCAGCGAGACCTTGAAGTGATCGGCGAGCCGCGTGACCAGCCCCATCGAGGGGTTGTCGGTGCGGCCCTTCTCCAGCTCCCAGATATGCGCCTTCGACACGCTGACGGCGGTGGCGACGTCCTGGAGGGACTCGCCCGATTTCAGCCTCAGCTCGTTGATCCTGCGGCCCAGCGACATGGCCGGCCTCCCTGCGCGATGTTTTGATGATCTTACGAAGTCATAACATTCCTGTTACGCAAGGCGAGCGTTTTTTGTATCTGACAAAAGCGGGCGATCCCATGAGTCGGCCCGACGACATCGAGCAGCAAAGGACCGCGCCATGGCGCATCCCCCCGCAACGAGGCGCTGCGCCTCATCCCGCCGGACCGGCTGCGGCCTTGGGCGAGGAACGCCCGGACCCATTCGAAGAAGCAGGTCCGCCAGATCGCCGACAGCATCCGGGAATTCGGTTTTACAAATCCGGTGCTGATCGACGAGGACATGACCGTCCTCGCCGGCCACGGCCGGGTGGCGGCGGCGAAGCTTCTGGGGCTGGAGGCGGTGCCCTGCCGCCTGCTCTCGGAGATGACCGAGGCGCAGAAGCGGGCCTATGTGCTCGCCGACAACAAGCTCGCCCTGAATGCCGGATGGGACGACGAGCTGCTGGCCGAGGAGCTGGGCGCCCTGCAGGAGATGCAGTTCGACGTCAGCCTCACCGGCTTCTCGATCCCCGAGATCGACGGGCTGATCGAGGGGTTTTTTGCCCGAGGAACCCGGCGACCCGGCTGACGACGCGCCGGTGGCGGACGGCCCGCCGCGCTGCCGGCCGGGCGATGTCTGGCAGCTCGGGTCTCACCGGCTGGTCTGCGGCGACGCCCTGGATCCTTCGGTCGTCGCGCTGCTGATGGGCGGCGAGGCGGCGCGGATGGTGTTCACCGACCCGCCCTACAACGTGCCCATCGACGGCCACGTCGGCGGCTCGGGCAAGATCAAGCACCGCGAGTTCGCCATGGCCTCCGGCGAGATGAGTTCGTCTCAGTTCACCGCGTTCCTCGAGACCGCCTTCCGCAACATCGCCGATCACAGCCTCGACGGCGCCATCCACTTCGTCTGCATGGACTGGCGGCACATGACCGAGGTGCTCGAGGCCAGCCGCGACGTCTACGCCGAGATGAAGAACCTGATCGTCTGGGCCAAGGACAACGGCGGCATGGGGACCTTCTATCGCTCCCGCCACGAGCTGATCTTCGCCTTCAAGGTCGGGACCGCGCCCCACGTCAACGCCTTCGAGCTCGGCCAGCACGGCCGCTACCGCACCAATGTCTGGGAATACCGCGGGGTGAACACCATGCGGGCGGGCCGGATGGAGGAACTGGCCCTGCACCCCACCGTCAAGCCGGTGCGGATGATCGTCGACGCCATCAAGGACGTCTCGGGCCGCGGCGAGATCGTGCTGGACCTGTTCGGCGGGTCGGGCTCCACCCTGATCGCCGCCGAGAAGACCGGCCGCCGGGCGTTCCTGTGCGAGCTGGACCCGATCTACTGCGACCGCATCCTGCGCCGCTGGGAGGTCTGGGCCAAGGACGACGCCGAGCGTCTCGTCTGCGGCTGGCCGGCTGCCGGCGCCACGGAGGCCGCCGCATGACCGAGGACGAGGCGAAGAAGGCGCTCCGGGCCGGGCGCCCGGGCGCCGCCGCCGCCGCCGCCGCCGACTACGAGGTCGGCTACGCCAGGCCGCCGAAGGCCACCCGCTTCAAGCCAGGCGTCTCGGGCAATCCGCGCGGCCGCCCGAAGGGCTCCCGCAACCGCCCTGGGCTGCACGAGGAGCGCCTCAAGAACATCGTCCTCGACGAGGCCTACCGCACCATCCAGGTCCGCGACGGCGACCGCAACGTCACCATCCCCATCGCCCAGGCCGTGATCCGCTCGCTGGCGATCAACGCCGCCAAGGGCCGGGCCCGGTCCCAGGAGCTTTTCACCGAACTGCTCGCCGCCACCGAGCGCGCCAACCGCCGCCTCCACGACGAATGGCTGGAGACCGCGATCACCTACAAGGTCGAGTGGGACCGCGAGCTGGAACGCCGCCGGACCTTCGGCGTCACCGGCCCCGCCCCCCTGCCCCATCCCGACGACATCGTCATCGACATGCGGACCGGCCTGGTCCAGATCCGCGGCCCGATGACCCGCGAGGACAAGTCCGCCTGGGACGCCCTGCGCGCGCGAAAACGCGAGTGCCTGCAGGACCTCGAGGACCTGCGCGCCCTGCTCATCGAGGACCCCGACCGCCCCGACCGCGCCCTGATCGAAGAGGTCATCGAGCGCGACGCCCGCATGCTCGAGATGATCTGCAAGGTCATTCCAGGGTAAGCGGCTGGAAGAGATTGAACCGTAGCAGCCTGTTCCGAGGATGACGATATCGTCGACGACGTGGGACCGGCGAGGTTCAGGTCCCCGATCGGATGACGGACGAGGAGGTGTCGGCGGGGGATGCCCTGGCCAAGAACAGTTTGGCTTCAGAGAGGAGGAGGCTGTGGAACTGCAGGAAATGCTGAAGGACGAAGCGGCGTTATTGCAGCAGAGTATCATCCAGAACGAACTGAGCCGTTCCGACAGGACGGTGGGGACGCTCCGCGGGGTTGCTGGTTGAGATCCGCGCGACCAGATTTCAACGAATATGGAGTTTAACAAACCTGTGCGGTATATTGAAAACGAGCAAATTCAGCGCCGCAGGCGCTCTGCGCAAAGCTGAAAGTTCAGCATTCGGCGATCCGCAGTTGATCCCGAGGCAAATTACTCACAAATCCAATCATATTCGTCCATACAATACCAAGCAGCATGCATTAATTTCACACCGAGGATCTGATACTTGAGGAGTTTTGCCCTTGCTCCGTGTGCAGATGTGAATTCACCGAAGATGACGGGCTGCGGATTTCACTTGCGGCCTCATGACAAGGGATGCAGGTTCAGGATTAATTCATTGCAGGCGGTGTGACTGAGGAGGCGGCCACGATGGAGCGGCGTCTTTTCCTCCGGATCGGCTTCGCCTTCGCGGTCACTCCCATGCATGCTCTCGCCCAAAGCGAAGAGCTGGCGGAAACGCAACGCCTCCTCCGGGCCAAAGGCTTCGATCCCGGACCGCCCGACGGTCATCCCGGCCCGAGGACGCGCCGCGCGATCGAGCAATTCCAGAAATCAAATAGCCTGCCGTCCACCGGCGTTCTGGACGAGGCCACCCGGGAGGCGCTGTTCGAGGAGGCGCCGGCGGAGCCCATCGGCCGCAAGGGGGACCAGCCGCCCCCCGCGGAAGCTTCGCCCGCTCCGGTCGAGACGGCGCAACCCATCGACGTGAGCAAGCCAGAGCCGGAGTCTTCTCCGCAGCCGAAATCTGAGAGGCCGGCCTCGCCAACCGGAACGTCTTTGACCGTGGAGGCTCTGGTGACGAGACGCCTCGAGCGCTCGCCCGAGACCATAGTGCGGGATGAACGCGTGAGCGTCCCCGCTGTCTCGATCGTCTCGGTCGAACAGGCGGAAGATCTCGACGGGCTGCCAAGGCTGTTGCTCGCCGCCCTTGGTGTTTTCGCGGTGGCGCTGCTGATCCGGCGGCGATCGCGCCGAGCGCGGGCGGAGGCGGCCCTCGCCGAGACGATGCGGAGGTCAAGGTCGGAGCAGGAGGTGGAAAGCGCTCGGCAGCGGCCGACTGATCCGCCGCTTCGAATGACGCCGGAGCAAGCCCCCTCGCAGCCGGCGCGGTCGGCTGACCTCGCTGAGGTTGCGGTGTCGAAAGCGGAGCCGACGGAGCAGTGGTCCGTCGTCGCTGATGCTTCGCCTGGCCGGGCGCTGGAAACTCCGACGCCGTGGTCCGCTTTCGCTGAACCCTCGCAACCATTCGTTTCGGCTCCGCGCACGCCGTCGGCCATGCCAGCGACCAAGCCCGCTTCGGTCTCGATGGTTCCTGACCGACCTGCTCGGCTCGCCTCGACGGCCTCGCATACGCCCCCGATCGATCCTCCGCTCAGATCGACTCCCTTGCGCGAGGATGAAGAGGCGCTTCGGGCGCCGCCTCCCTACGCGCCGCTTCAGTCGAAGGGCACGACGTTCTTGTCGCCGGCGAGCCAGTCGCCACCCGACCCGCCGTCGACGCCCCCAGCCACGAAGTCTACGCAGCCGAGACCCGACGCGTCCGGTTGGCATCCGCAAGGCATGAAGGTCGTCGTTGCTGGACGATGGCTGCCCGGGATGGTCCATGTCGGACGCCCGCAGCGCGGTGCACAGATCCCCAAGGACCTGATCGACCCCACGCTTACAGTCGCGCCCCGCGGTCTCCAGGCGGAGGGGGGTCTG
Source organism: Albimonas sp. (assembly GCF_055129145.1). NCBI lineage: Bacteria > Pseudomonadati > Pseudomonadota > Alphaproteobacteria > Rhodobacterales > Paracoccaceae > Albimonas > Albimonas sp. Next base: position 5,536 of record NZ_JBSRTQ010000141.1, read on the forward strand.
CTGCCCTACTGGCCGAGCTATTCCTCCATCTCCCCCGGGGCCCGCGCGACCTATCTTGATTGGCTGGCGGACGGGGCGCGGGACGTGCGCATCGGCGTCGGCTACGTCTTCCTCTACTTCTACGGGATCGAGCGCAGGTTCTTCGAGGGCTTCGAGGACCTCGTGGGGCGTCGCCGGCTGATCGAGGAGACCGAGACCCTGCTCGCTCTTTTCGGCGACAACGGGTCCGTGCGCCGATACATGGGCGCGCTGCTCGACGCGGCCGCCTTTCTTGACGCCGAAGCGCCGGAATCCTCACCTCCGGCAACGCGGGAGGGATGGGGAGAGATTCCGCTTTCGGTCCGGCTCGCCATAGGGCGGCGGCTTCAGGCGGGCCAGCCCCTCGACGCCGACTGGGCCTTCGCCTGGCTCGCGACCCACCCGGAGATCCGCTTCCGCACCGCTGCCACCCGCGCCGAGCCCGAGTTCCGCGCGCTCTTCGCCGCGAAGTTCCGCGAGGCCTATCCGGAGGGGATGCGACCGCGCCTGCCGAAGAAGACCATGAGGGCGATTTACCGCGCCGCCTCCGGCGACTTCACGGTCGATCTGACCTCCAAGGTCCCCCCTGTCCCCGAAATTTCCGGGCTGCGCGCCCCCATCGACGCGCTGGCCCGCCTCGCCGACGTGGCGGAGGAGGAGTTGGGCAAGTTCAGCCGGTTCCTTGGCCGCAATCCGGACGGGCGCGGCACGGTCGAGGGTCATGCCCTGCTGCCCGAAACCATCCGGGACGCGTTCCCCTGCCCCGAACTCGACGCCCTGCGCGACTGGGCCGAGGCGCGGATCGAGGCGGGCGGCCTGATCCCGGTGGCCGAGCTGGTCGAGCGTCTGGAGGGCGCGCCCGCCGAAAAACTGGGCAAGAAGCGGCTGGCGGGAATCGCCGACGCGCTGGGCGCGCTCGGCATCGGCTTCGCACCCGACCCGCGCTTCGCCCTGCGCGCGCCCCGGATCGATGAGCCGGCCGTGCTGTTCCGCCTGCCCGGAACCGACGACGCGCTGGATCAGGCCAGCCCTGCCTATCGGGCGCTTCTGCTGGGCGTGATCGTCGGCGCACATGTCGCCCATGCGGATGGCGAGGTCTCGGCCGACGAACGTGCGGCGCTCGCCTCGCGGATCGAAACCGCGCAGGGGATCAGAGCGTCCGAGCGGGCGCGCCTGCGCGCGAACCTCACCTGGTCGCTCGCGGTTCCGCCCGAGGCAGGGATGTTCCGCAAGCAGGTGGGCGAAATGCCGGAGGATGCGCGCATGGCGCTCGCCCGCCTCTCCGCCGCGGTCGCCGCCGCCGACGGCACGCTCGACCGGGCGGAGATGGGGGCGCTGGAGAAAATACACCGGGCGCTCGGCCTCGATCCCTCTCTGATGCACGGGCATCTGCATGCCATGATGACCGGGGCCGAACCCGCCACCGTCCGACCCGCGCAGCCGGGAGAGCCGGATTTCGCCATTCCCGGCCCGCCGCAGGCCGCATCGGCGGGCGGCGCGGGCGTCACGCTCGACCAGGCGCGGATCGATGCGGTGATGGCCGACACCGCCCGGGTCGCCAGCGTGCTGCACGACATTTTCGCCGAGGACGACGAGCCGGAGGACGAGGCGCCGGATAGCGCCCCACCCGATGCCGACGCCCGCTTCGCCGGCCTCGACCCGATCCACGCGAGGCTCGCCTACCGCCTGCTCGCCACGCCCCGCTGGTCCGAGGACGCCTTCGCCGCGCTGGCCGCCGAGCTCGGCCTGATGCCGGCCGGCGCGATGGAGACGCTGAACGAATGGGCCTTCGACACCCATGACGACGCCTTCCTCGAAGAGGACGACGGCTACGAGATCAATCCGGAGGTCGCCGCCCGCATCGCGGCGACCGCCTGAACAAATGGGGGGACGGACATGGACCGACCGGCCATCAAGCGCCGCGAACGCGACACGATCATTCAGGCCCTGCGCGCCGGCGTGGTGCCGCGCGTCGGCCTCCAGCACATCCAGGTGGGGCGAGACCGCGAAATCGCCGAGATGATCCGCGACCTTGAGCGGATCGAGGAGGGCGGCGCCGCGATCCGCTTCGTCATCGGCGAATACGGCTCGGGAAAAACCTTCTTCCTCAACCTGGTCCGGCTGGTGGCGCTGCAGAAGGGCATGGTGGTGATCTCGGCCGATCTCGCCCCCGACCGGCGCATCCAGGCCACCGGCGGCCAGGCCCGGGCGCTCTTCGCCGAGATGACCCGCAACGCCGCCACCCGCTCCAAGCCCGAGGGCGGCGCCCTGCCCAGCATCGTCGAGCGCTTCGTCAGCCAGGCGATGCGCGAGGCGGAAGCCGAGGGCCTGTCGCCCGAGGACATGATCCGCCGCAAGCTCGCCCATCTGGAGGAGCTGACCGGCGGCTACGAATTCGCCACCGTCATCGCCCGCTACTGGAAGGGCCACGAGGACGGAAACGAGGACCTGAAGGCCAACGCCCTGCGCTGGCTGCGGGCGGAGTTCGCCACCCGCACCGACGCGCGGGCTGCGCTCGGCGTGCGCACGATCATCGACGACGCCGGGGTCTACGATCATCTGAAACTGCTCTCGGCCTTCGTGCGTCAGGCGGGCTATGCCGGGCTGGTGGTGGCGCTGGACGAGATGGTGAACCTCTACAAGCTCGCCAACTCTCAGGCCCGGAACGCGAATTACGAGCAGATCCTGCGCATCCTCAACGATGTGCTGCAGGGCAGCGCCAGCCATATGGGCGTGATGCTCGGCGGCACGCCGGAGTTTCTCACCGACAGCCGCCGCGGGCTCTACAGCTACGAGGCGCTGCAATCGCGGCTGATGGAGAACGCTTTCGCCCGCGACGGGCTGGTGGACCTGTCCGGCCCGGTGCTGCGGCTGGCGAACCTGACGCCCGAGGATCTCTTCGTCCTGCTGGCGAACATCCGCCGCGTCTTCGCGTCGGGCGACGGCCCCGATCTGCCGGACGAGGCGCTGCGGGCCTTCATGGCCCACTGCTCCCAGCGTATAGGCGAGGCCTATTTCCGCACGCCCCGAAACTCGGTGAAGGCCTTCGTCAGCCTGATGTCGGTGCTGGAGCAGAACCCCGATGCCGACTGGCGCGCCCTGATCGGCGAGACCGAGATCGTGGCGGAGACGGGCGACGACCTCTCGGACATCGACGAAGCGCAGGCTCCGGGCGCGCCTGCGACGGAGGGCAGCGACGATGGGCTCGCAAGTTTCCGGCTCTGACGGGAGGGCCTCGGCCGGGTTCGGCAGGCTTGCGCGGCCGGTGCGGAAATGGATCTGGGCGCAGGACTGGAAGGGCCTGCGGCCGATCCAGGAGCGGGCCATCGCGGCGCTGATCGACGGCCCGCGGGACGCGATCATCGCGGCCGGCACCGCCAGCGGCAAGACGGAGGCGGCGTTCCTGCCGCTGATCTCGCGCGCCCTGGCCGACGATCGGCCCGAGGGCCCGGGCTTCGACCTGCTCTACATCGGCCCGCTGCGCGCGCTGATCAACGATCAGTTCGCCCGGCTCGACGATCTGTGCCGCGACGCCGAAATGCCGGTGCATCCCTGGCACGGCGACATCGCGCAGGGAGTGAAGACCCGCGCCCGGCGCAATCCGCGGGGCGTGCTGCTGATCACGCCGGAGTCGCTCGAAGCCCTGTTCGTGCTGCGCGGGCTGGAGATCCCGGCTCTGTTCGGGCGGCTGGATGCGGTGGTCGTGGACGAGCTGCATGCGCTGCTCGACAGCGAGCGGGGGGTGCATCTGCGCTCGCTCCTCGCCCGGATCGAGCTCGCCACCGGGCGGCGGGTTCCCCGCATCGGCCTCTCGGCGACGCTGGGCGACATGTCGCTGGCCCGCGCCTACCTGCGCCCGGATGCGCCGGAGGGCGTGGCCCTGATCGAGGACGACGCCGGCGCCGGCGCGGAGATCCGGCTTCAGTTGCGCGCCTACCGTGTGGGCGGCAAGCCGAAAGCCGTCCCGGGCGCGCCCGCCCCGAAGGCCGACGACCCGGAGGGCGCCAGCGCCGAAGCCGAGATCGCGCAGCACATCTTCACCCATCTTCGCGGCAAGCAGAACCTGCTCTTCGCCGGCTCGCGGGGCCGGGTGGAGACCTATGCCGACCGCCTGCGCACCCTTTGCGAGGACGCGGCGCTGCCCAGTGAATTCCTGCCCCACCACGCCAGTCTTTCGCGGGAACACCGCGTCGACCTGGAACGACGCCTCAAGGAAGGCCGGCTGCCCACCACCGCGGTCTGCACCTCGACGCTCGAACTCGGCATCGACATCGGCCATGTCGACTGCGTGGCCCAGATCGGCCCGCCCTACTCGGTCGCCTCGCTGCGCCAGCGGCTCGGCCGCTCCGGGCGCCGCGCCGGGCGGCCCGCGGTGCTGCGCCTCTACGTGACCGAGCGCGATATAGCCGCCGACATGACCCTTCCCGACCGCCTCCGCTTCAACCTGCTGCGCTCGATCGCCGCCGTCGACCTGCTGCTGGCCGGATGGTGCGAGCCGCCCCGGCCCGAGGCGCTGCACCTCTCCACGCTGGTCCACCAGATCCTCTCGGTGATCGCCGAGCGCGGGGGCGCCCATGCCAGCCGCCTCTTCCTCACGCTCTGCGGCCGCGGCCCGTTCGGCCGGGTGAGCGTCGACCTCTTCGCCCGCGTCCTGCGCAGCCTCGGCGACCCGGAGGTGGCGCTGATCGAACAGGGCCCCTACGGAACCCTGATGCTCGGCCGCGAGGGCGAGCGCCTGGTGGAGAGCCACCGTTTCTACGCCGTCTTCCAGACGCCCGAGGAATACCGGCTGCTGCACAAGGGCCGCCCCCTCGGGACGCTGCCCATCGTCTCCCTGCTGATGCCGGGCATGACCATCATCTTCGCCGGCCGCCGCTGGCGCATCGACGCGGTGCATGACCGGGAGCGGGAGGTGGAGGTCTCGCCCGATCCGACCGGCAAGCCGCCCCTCTTCGGCGGCGAAGTCGGCGCCGTCCACGACCGCATCGTCGCCCGGATGCGCGACGTGCTGGCGGAGGACGGCGTCCCCGTCTTCCTCGACCCCGAGGCCGCCGAGATGCTGCGCGAGGCCCGCGGCGACTACGCCACGCTCGGCCTCGCGCGGCGGCGCATCCTGACCGAGGGCTCCGGCGACCGCGTCCTGCTCACCTGGCGCGGCGGCGAGGCCAACGAGACGCTGGCCCTGGCCTTACTGCGCGAACTTGGCGCGGAGGAGATGACCGTGGAGCCGCGCGACGGTTTTCTCACGCTGCTCGGGCTCGGCGGGGACGTGGCCGCGCTCGAAACCGCGCTGGGCGCGGCCATGGAAACC
>NZ_JBSRTQ010000142.1:0-10680 GCF_055129145.1 Albimonas sp.
CCGCGCCCCGCCGCGCGGGCGGGCGGCGACGGCCTGGCGCCCGGGTCGTCGCGCGGTTCCCGTCAATTGCCGCACGCGCGACGCTTGATCTCCGCGCCCGCCCGCGTCATGATTCCCGAATGCTCCGCGTGGTTCACCCAGCAGGCGCGCCTGCGCCGCAAGCCCATGATCGCGTCGCCTTCCAGAGGCGGGAGCTTTCGGCGATTCTCGGCGTCTACGGCCGCTTCGTCGCGGCGGGGGAGTGGCGGGACTACGGGCTCGACATGCTGCGCGACGTCGCCGTGTTCTCGATCTTCCGCCGCTCGACCGAACACCCGATCTATCGGGTGGAAAAGCGACCCCGCCTCGCTGCGAAGCAGGGCCAGTATTCGGTGATCGCCATGGACGGGCGAATCCTGAAGCGCGGCCACGACCTCGAGCAGGTGCTGCGCATATTCGATTCGAAACTGATCCGCGTCGTCGAGGACTGAGGCTCAGCCCTCCCCCGCCAGCGCCGCCGCGCCCGGGCGAAGACCACCCTCGCGCCGGCCACGGGGCTCAGTGCCGGCGCGGCTTGCGCTTGGACTTGGCCCGCGCGATCCCGGCCCCGCCGATCTTCTTGCGCGGCGCCATGTTGCGGCCGCGGGGGCGCGGGCCGGTCTCGCCCTCCACCTCCAGCAGCTCCAGCAACAGGCCCCCGGTCACCGGCACCGCCTCCTGCAGGCGCACCAGCACCCGCTGGCCGAGGCCGATGACCCGGCCCGAATCCTCGCCGGTCAGGGTGTGATTGTCGGCGTCATGCCGGAACCATTCCCGCCCCAGCGAGGCGATGGGGATCAGCCCGTCGGCCCCGGTCTCGTCCAGCTTCACGAAGAGCCCGAACCGCGCCACCCCCGCGACCCGCCCCGCGAACTCGTTGCCGATCCGGTCCGAGAGATAGGCCGCGAGATAGCGGTCGTTGGTGTCGCGCTCCGCGGTCATCGAACGCCGCTCGGTGAACGAGATATGTTCGGCCGTCTCTTTCAGCCCCTCCATCTCCTCGCCTGTCTGACCGTCATTCCCCCAGCTATGGGCGGCGATCAGCGCGCGATGCACGACCAGGTCCGAATAGCGCCGGATCGGCGAGGTGAAATGCCCGTAGGCCCGCAGGTTCAGCCCGAAATGCCCGAGATTGTCGGGCGAATAATAGGCCTGGGTCTGGGCGCGCAGCACCGAGAGGTTGACCAGCTCGGCGAAATCCGTCCCCGCCGCCTGCCGCAGCAGCCGGTTGAAGAGCGCGGGCTTGGGCGTCTGGCCGCGGGCCAGCGCGAAACCGCACCCCTCCGCCACTTCGCGCAGCGCATCGATCTTCTGCTCGCCCGGCGTCTCATGCACGCGGTAGAGCAGCGGGCGGCGCCTGGCCTCCAGCGTCTCGGCGGCGCAGACATTGGCGAGGATCATGAACTCTTCGATGAGCTTGTGCGCTTCCAGCCGGTCGCGGAAGCCGACCGCCGCCACATTGCCGGCCTCGTCGAGCTTGATGCGTCGCTCCGGCAGGTCCAGTTCCAGCGGCTGGCGGCGGTCTCGGGCCTGCGAGGCGCAGTCGTAAGCGGCGTAGAGCGCGGCGAGCACGTCCAGATGCGGCTCCGTCGCCGCATCCGGGGTCCCGTCCGCGGCGGCCTGGGCCTGCTCATAGGTCAGCGAAGCCGGCGACCGCATGATCCCCCGGTGAAAATCATGGGTGGCGATGGCCCCGGTCTCGTCCAGCACCATGCGCAGCGCGATGCAGGGCCGGTCCTCGCCTTCGACCAGCGAGCACAGATCCGCCGACAGCGCCTCGGGCAGCATCGGCACCACGCGGTCCGGGAAATAGGTGGAGTTGCCGCGCTTGATCGCCTCGCGATCGATGGAACCGCCCGGGCGGACGTAATGGGCGACGTCGGCGATGGCGACCCACACGATATGGCCGCCCGGATTGGCCTTGTCGGGGTCGGGCATGGCGCAGACCGCGTCGTCATGGTCGCGCGCGTCGGCCGGGTCGATGGTGATGAGGGCGAGATGGCGCAGATCTTCGCGCCCCTTCAGCCCCTCGACGGGGAGGGCTGCCTCGGCGGCGGCCTCGACCTCCTCGGGAAACGCGTCCGGAATGCCCTGCTCATGGATCGCGATCAGCGAAAACGTCTTGGCCGTGCCCGGCGCGCCGAGCCGCTCGGTGATCCGCGCCTTCGGCAGCGCCAGCGCACGGCGGCGCTGCGGCCCGTCCGAGAGCTGCTCGGCCTCGACCAGTTCGCCATTCTCCGCATCGCCCGCGTCGCGCGGCAGGATCACCCATTCGCGCTGATCGCCCTTCGCGACCGGGATCAGCCGCCCTGCCCCGTCATGGGCGCGGCGGAAAATGCCCAGCATCCGCCGGGGCCCCGCGCCGATGCGCTTGATGACCGAGCCCAGATACTGGTGATCCTCGCCGGTCACCGGCTGGACGCGGGTCAGCAGCCGGTCGCCCTCGCCCGGCGCCGGGCCCTTGCCGGACAGGATCAGGATGCGCGGCGCGGGCTCGTCGCGGTCCCAGTCCTGGGGGGTGGCGAAGAGATCGCCGTTGGAATCCGGGGGGCCGGCGATCAGCACCGCCACCGGGGGCAGCTGGCCGGGGGCGGCGAAGGATTTCTTCGCGCGGCGCTCGATCACGCCCTCGTCGGCCAGTTCGTTGAGCATCCGCTTCAGCTCGATCCGCTGGGCGCCTTTCAGGCCGAAGGCGCGCGCAAGCTCTCGCTTGCCCGCCTGGTCGGGATTTTCACGGATGAAGGCGGCGAGACGGTCTTTGTCGGGAAGCTGGCTCATGCATCGCGCGGTATCATGGACGGGGCCGGCCCGCCAGCCACAGGAACATCTCGGCGATCGTCGCGCTCGCGTCCGGGGTGGGCGCAGGCGGGCCGAGCCCGTCGCCGTTGCGCCCCTGATCCGGCGCGCCGGGCCAGCGATGCCCGGCCTCGGGCAGACCGTAATGCACCAGCGGCGCGGCGCAACGGCGCCATTCGCGGCGCACCGGCTGGGGGCCGGGATCCGGCTGGCCGGTGCGGCGCGGCGCGGTCTCGGGATCCCCGCAGCGGTTCATCGCGGCGACCGAGGACAGCGTGCGCGACACGGAAGAGGTCGTGCCGAGGCCCGCGCGCCATCGCGGCGGGCGCTGGCCGCCGGCCCAGGGATGGGCCGGATCCGCGCCGCCGTTGAAGATCACCAGGGGCGTCGGCGCGCCGGCGCCGCAGGTCAGGCTCGGCGGCCAGCCCGCCATGACCGCCGCCGCGCCCGCCGCGAGGCCCGGCGCTTCGCAGAGCGCGCGGAACAGGAACGAGCCGCCCTCCCCAAACCCCACCAGAAAGATCCGCGCGGGGTCGGCCAGCCCGCTGGCGACGAGCCGCGCCGCCAGATCGCGCAGGAAGCCCACGTCATCCATGTCCAGCGCTTCGCGCCCGTCGACCAGCCGGCGCCCGGCGTTCCATTCCCGCTTGAGGCCCTGCGGATGCACCAGCGTCCACCCGGCCTGGCGCAGCGCGTCGATCCGGTCGAAACCGTCGAGCGCGCGCATCTGGCCGGGGGTCGAGAGGCGGTCGTGAAACACGATGATCGCGGGGGGCGGGGCTGCGTCGGCGGCGCGGGGGATGGGCGAGAGCTCGACCAGCGCGCGCCGGGCGACGCCGCCGCTTTCGAGCTCAAGCTGTTGGGTCGCCTCGGCTTTAGGCGCGGAGAGCGCGGGCGACAGGGAAGCTGCGAGCGCCAGCAGCGCCGCCCCGCCCCATCGCGCCGCGCAGCCGATCAAAACGCCACGTCGTCGTCGTCCGCCTTCGCCTTGGCGGGGGCCTTCTTCTTCGCGGCGGGCTTCTTCGCCGCGGCTTTCTTGGCCGGCGCCTTCTTGGCCGGCGCGTCGCCCGCGCCCTCGGCCTTCGCCTTGGCCGGGGCTTTCTTTGCGGCGGGCTTCTTGGCCGCGGCTTTCTTGGCGGGCGCCTTCTTGCTCTTGCCGGCCTTGGCCACCACCAGTTCCAGCGCCTGCTCCAGCGTCACATCCTCGGGCGCCACGTCCTTGGGGAGGGTCGCATTGACCTTCTCCCACTTCACATACGGCCCGTAACGCCCTGGCATGACGGAGATTTCACCGCCGTCGGGATGAGCGCCCAGCACCTTGATCGGCTCGGCCGCCGCGCCGCGCCCGCCCCGCCCGAGCGCCTTCTGCGCGATCAGGTCGACGGCGCGATTGATCCCGATTTCAAAGACTTCCTCGGAGGTCTTCAGGTTGGCGTAGATCGCCTTGGGCGCGGTCTTCTCACCCTCCGGCTTGTTGGGCTGGTGCATCACATAGGGCCCGTAACGCCCTATGCCTGCTTCGATTTTCCCACCCTCAGGATGCTCGCCGATCGGCCTGGGCAGCGACAGCAGCGCCAGCGCCTTCTCCAGCTCCACATCGCTCGGCGACAGGCCCTTGGGCAGCGAGGCGCGTTTGGGCTTGGGGTTTTCCTCGGTCAGCTCGCCGAGCTGGACATAGGGGCCGAAGCGCCCCGACCGCAGAGTCACCGCCACGCCATCGTCGTTGTGGCCCAGCAGCTTGCCGTCCGGACCGATGCCGCCTTCGCCTTCGCCGTCGCCGCCCATCGGGCGGGTGTAACGGCACTCGGGGTATTCGGAGCAGCCGATGAACGCCCCGCCCGACCGCGCGGTGCGCAGGCTGAGCCGGCCCTTGCCGCAGTTCGGGCAGAGCCGCGGATCCGAGCCGTCGCCCTTGTCGGGGAAGAGATGCGGGGCCAGCACCTCGTTGATCGTTTCCAGCACTTCGGTGATCCGAAGCTCGGCGGTGTCGGCGATGGCGGCGTGGAAATCCTTCCAGAAGTCCGCCAGCAGCGCCTTCCAGTCCATGCGCCCGTCGGAGACGATGTCTAGGTTCTCCTCCAGCTTCGCGGTGAAGTCGTAGGAGACGTAGCGCTGGAAATACCTTTCCAGGAAGATGGTTACGAGCCGACCTTTATCTTCAGGATAAAGACGGTTCTTGTCCTTGCGGACATATTCCCGGTCCTGGATCGTGGTGATGATCGAGGCGTAGGTGGACGGACGCCCGATGCCGAGCTCCTCCATCCGCTTGACCAGCGTCGCCTCAGTGTAGCGCGCGGGGGGCTGGGTGAAGTGCTGCTGGGCCATCACCGCGCCTTCGCCCGCGAGCATCGCGCTCTCGGCCCGGGTCATCGCCGGCTCGGCCTTCGGGTTCTGCCCTTCGGTCGCCTTGGCGAAAGCGCCGAAGAAGGCGCCCGTCGCAAGCGGCGTCGCCTCGCCCTGCGACAGCGCCGGCAGGCGGCCGTCCTCGTCGTCCTCGGGCTCGTCGCGGCCTTCCTCGTAGACCGCGAGAAAACCGTCGAACACGATCACCTGGCCGGTGGCGCGCAGGCCGACCTCATTGTCGGCCGACCGGATCTCGACCGTGGTCCGCTCCAGCTTCGCGCCCTCCATCTGGGAGGCGAGCGTGCGCTTCCAGATCAGGTCGTAGAGCTTCTTCTCATCGCCGCCCATGTCGCCCAGATGCGCCGCGTCGCGGGTCATCTCGGTCGGCCGGATGCATTCATGCGCTTCCTGAGCGTTCTTCGCCTTGTTCTTGTAGAACCTTGGCTTTTCCGGCACGTACTTCGCGCCGAACCGGTCGGAGATCGCCGAACGCGCCGCCTGGATCGCCTCCGGCGCCATGTCGATGCCGTCGGTCCGCATATAGGTGATGTGGCCGGCCTCATAGAGCCGCTGGGCCGCGCGCATCGCCTGCTGAGCGCCCATGCCGAATTTGCGCGACGCCTCCTGCTGGAGCGTCGAGGTCATGAAGGGCGGCGAGGGGTTGCGCGACCCCGGCTTCGCCTCGACCGACATCACCGTCAGCGTCGCCCCGCGGGACGCCACCGCGGCCACCGCCATCTCGGCCCGCGTCGCCGTCTCCAGCGTCATGCGGTCGATCTTCTTGCCCGACAGCTCGGTCAGACGCGCCTCGAACTCGGCCCCGCGCGCGGTCTTGAGCATCGCGCGGATCGACCAGTATTCGCGAGCCTTGAAGGCCTCGATCTCCATCTCCCGGTCGACGATGACGCGCAGCGCAACCGACTGCACGCGGCCCGCGGACCGCGAGCCCGGCAGCTTGCGCCACAGCACCGGCGACAGGTTGAAGCCGACCAGATAATCCAAGGCACGCCGGGCCAGATAGGCCTCGACCAGCTCCATATCGATTTCGCGCGGCGCGGCCATCGCCGCCTCGATGGCGGTTTTGGTGATGGCGTTGAACGCCACCCGCTTGACCGGCGTGTCCTTCTTGATCGCGCGGCGCTTCAAGAGCGCCTCCTGCAGATGCCAGGAAATCGCCTCCCCCTCGCGGTCGGGGTCGGTCGCGAGGATCAGCGAGGGATCGTCGGCGAGCGCGTCCGCGATGGCGCGAACGTGTTTCTGGGCCTTGGCGTCGATCTCCCAGATCATCTCGAATCCGTTGTCGGTGTCGACGGATCCATCCTTCGGCGGCAGGTCGCGGACATGCCCGTAGGATGCCAGAACCGTGAAGCCCGGGCCCAGATACTTGTTGATCGTCTTGGCCTTGGCCGGAGATTCGACGACGACGACGGCCATGCGGACGGTGCTCCTGCCCCAGGGGATTCAGTGGTCGGGGACCATGTGTGGGCAGGACGGGGCTTGTCAATCGCAACGCAGCGAAGCGCCGCGGCCCCGGCCCGCCCGCTTCCGAGGGGTCAGTAGACCCGCAGAAGGATGCGATCCTGGTTGAGCCAGGTCAGCAACGCCACCGCGAGGAACACCGCCAGCATGCCGCCGAACTGGTTGGCCGTACGTCGGCGCAGGAAGCCCGCGAGCAGCGTCTCATAGGGGATGTCGTGGAGATGCGGCGCGATGCGGCGGGCCTCGGCCAGTTGCAGCGCGAAGATCGCCGAGGCCGGCGCGAGCAGGAGGAAGAGGCCCGTGGCCGCCTCGCTGGACCCGAACGCGCCCCATACCGCCAGCCCCGCCAGCACGAACCCCGCGACCCCGGCGCCCCAGATCCCCCAGCGCGCGGCGCCGGCGTCGATCAGGCCGATCATGCGGCGCATCAGGCGGTCGGCGATCTCGGCGTCCTCGCCGCCATGGCGTTGGGCGCGGCGCAGCACGTCATAGGGCACGCCATGGGTGAAATGGCTGGCGATCGACCAGAACACCGCAGTCAGCATCCAGTACCAGAGCGAGAAGAAAGCGCTGTCGTCGAAGGTCATCCGTTGGGCGAAGCCCCTGTTCCCGCGGTTTGGGCGCGCCCCGGAAGGGCGCGACGCGGCCCGGCCGCGGGCCCGGTCGGGCGGCGGACGACGCGCCTCGCCGTTTATGTCCGCGATTCGACCGCTTCGCCAGAGGCGCGGGGCCGCGGCGGCGCTGGCGCGACGGGGCGAAGCCGCATTACCATGCGGCAGCCGCGGCGCACGACCGCGGGTGACCGACAGGGAGAGCGTCATGTCATTCCTCCGCATCCGGCCCGCGCCGGCGATCTTCGCAGGCGTCATCGCCCTGCTCGTCGCCGGCGCGGCAGAGGCCGAAGGGCCGCTCATCCGCACCGAGCTCAACCGCGCCGATCTGGCCGCCAGCCCCGATTACGAGGTGATCGTGGCCCGGCTCGAAATCGCGCCGGGCGGCACGGTCCCGCGCCATACCCATCTGGGGGACGAGCATCTTTACGTGCTGGAAGGCGGCGACCTGACCACGCCGGACGGCAAGACGGTGGCCTTCAAGTCCGGCATGGCGCTGAACTTTCCGCGCGGCGTGGCGCATGGCGGCCTGACCGGCGCGGGCCCCGGCACGGTGGTGCTGATCACCACCCACATCGTCGAGAAGGGTCGCCCGCTCAACATCCCCGCCGACTAGCCCCCCTGACGCCGCGCGCGGCCCGCCGGACGGAATGTCCGCCGGCCGCATGGAAATCCGCGCGCGGACGTGCCATTCCGATTCCGACAGATTACCGGAGGACCCCCGATGAGCCCCGCTCGCCTCGCCCCGTTCCCCTTCACCCGCCCGCGCCGCCTGCGCCGCGCCGGCTGGATCCGCGACCTGGTGCGCGAGACGCGGCTGCGGCCCGAGGATCTGATCTGGCCGATGTTCGTGATGGACGGCCAGGACGCCGAGACGCCGATCGCGTCCATGCCCGGCGTCTCCCGCCTCACGGTCGACCGCTGCGTGGAGGCGGCGCGGCGCGCGGCGGATCTGGGCATCCCCTGCATCGCGCTCTTCCCCTATACCGACGCCTCGGTGAAGACGCCGGGCGCGGAAGAGGCCTGGAACCCCGACAACCTGGTCAACACCGCCACCCGCGCCATCAAGCGCGCGGTTCCCGGCCTCGGCGTGCTGCTCGACGTCGCGCTCGACCCCTACAATTCCGACGGCCATGACGGGATCGTGCGCGACGGCGTGATCGTGAACGACGAGACCCTGCTGGCGCTGGAAAAGCAGGCGTTGGCGCAAGTCGAGGCCGGCTGCGACATCCTCGGCCCCTCCGACATGATGGACGGCCGCATCGGGGTGATCCGCCGCGCGCTGGAGGAGCACGACTTCCAGGACGCGATGATCATGTCCTACGCCGCCAAATACGCCTCCGCCTTCTACGGGCCGTTCCGCGACGCGGTCGGGGCCTCGGGCGCGCTGAAGGGCGACAAGAAGACCTATCAGATGGACTTCGGCAACACCGACGAAGCGCTCCGCGAAGTGGCGCTGGACCTGGAGGAGGGCGCCGACATGGTCATGGTCAAGCCCGGGATGCCCTATCTCGACATCTGCCGGCGGGTGAAGGACACCTTCCAGGTGCCGACCTTCGCCTACCAGGTTTCGGGCGAATACGCGATGCTGGCCGGGGCCATCGCCAACGACTGGATCGACGGCGACAAGGTGATTCTGGAAAGCCTCGGGGCCTTCCGCCGGGCCGGCTGCGACGGGATTCTGACCTATTTCGCCCCGCAGGCGGCCGAGCTGCTGGAAGCAGGCGCCTGAGGGCGGCCCGACCGGCCGCCGCGGGCCCGCGCGGCGGCCGGTCGGGGCGTTCGAGCGCCGGATCCGACGCCAGGTAAGCTCTCAACGGCGTCTCAGCCCGTTTACGTCAACCAATTGTGGCGCCAGCGAATTCCGGCCCGCGACCTTCGATGCCGCCCACCGGCGCCAGGTCAGGTTTTGAGGCGAAACCCCTTGCCTTCCCGGACTTTCGGCCGAGATCGTCTTGGACTGAAACCAGAAGAACGGAGGTCAGACATGCACCGTCGACCTGGCGCAGAAGCCTTCGCGGCCATCATCGCAGCCTCCCTGCTCAGTCAGCCGGCAGGGGCCGAGGTTTTCAACAGTTCCGCCGGGCTCGTGCAGGTCGCGACCGTGGGCGAGGCGTTCGAACATCCCTGGTCGCTCGCCTTCCTGCCCGACTTCCCGCAGACCGGCTCGATGCTGGTCACCGAGCGGCCCGGCCGCCTGGTGCTGATCGAGCGCGGCGTCCGGCACGGCATCGCCGGCCTGCCCGCCATCGCGGCCCGAGGGCAGGGCGGGCTTCTGGACGTGGCGCTCGCCCCCGATTTTTCGCGCACCGGGATCCTCTACCTGACCCATTCCGCCCCCGGCGCCAAACCCGGCGCGACCAACACCATGGTCACCCGCGCCGTTCTGGACCGCGACGCGTTGGCCCTGCGCAACGTCCGCGCGGTGCTGCGCATGACCTCCAACGACAGCGCCGACCGGCATTACGGCGCCCGCCTCGCCTTCGCCCCGGACGGCACGCTTTACGTCACCATGGGCGAGCGGGGGAACAGCGCCTCCGCCCAGGACCCCGACAGCCATAACGGCAAGATCCACCGGATCACCGCCGATGGGGGCATCCCCGCCGACAATCCCTACGCCAATGGCGGCGGGCTCGCCTCGATCTGGTCGCTGGGCCATCGCAACCCGCAGGGCGCGGCCGTGCATCCCCGCACCGGCGCGCTGTGGACCGTGGAGCATGGCGCGCGCGGCGGCGACGAGGTCAACCGCCCCGAGGCCGGCTTCAACTACGGCTGGCCCGCGATCTCCAACGGCATGCATCATCCCGGCGCGAAGCTCGGCGAGGGCGCCTCCGCCCCCGGTTTCGCCCGGCCGGTGCATGGCTGGGATCCGTCGATCGCGCCCTCGGGCCTCGCCTTCTACGACGGCACCCTGTTTCCCGAATGGCGCGGGGACCTCTTCGTCGGCGCGCTCAAGCCTCAGCTGCTGATGCGCCTCGAGATCGAGAACGGCGAAGTGGTGGCCGAGGAACCGCTCTTCGAAGGCGCCTTCGGACGGGTGCGCGACGTGCGCGTCGGGCCGGACGGGGCGCTGTGGTTCCTGACCGACTCGCCCCAGGGCCACCTGCATCGCGTCTCCCCGATGCTGTGATCGGGGCTTTGACCGGGCCGCGGGATGACGCGGACCCAGCCCTCCGGATGGTCCCCGTTTCTCCCCGCTCACGGAAGCGCCAGACCCTGCCCTGATCGCGGGACAAGATCGCCCGGGCGCCCTATGATCGCCGCGGCGGCCGGACGGGCGCGTCGCGGATGGGTCGCGACGCGCGGCGCCCGGCCCTTCGCGGCCGACCTTGGGCGAACCACCCGACCCGACGCCGCGATGCAATCACGCGCAAGGGGCAAGCCGGCGAAGCTCGGCCCCCCGGCAGGATCAGGAGCAGTCCCCCGTGGCCAT
>NZ_JBSRTQ010000143.1:0-10738 GCF_055129145.1 Albimonas sp.
GAGCCGCTAAGCCGCGCCTCCGCCGCCACCAGCCCCGTGGGCGCGGGCGGCGCGATCGGCGCAGGCTCGGCCCCGCGCGCGCGCGCGGCGCTGGCGATGTTGCCGACCAGCTCCGCCGGGATAGGGCGTCCGGCGCGGCCGATGAGCTCGGCCGCGACGCGGAATTCGGCCTCGGCCTCCGCGAACCGCCCCAGATCATAGAGCGTCGCGCCGTGGCTGTTGCGGGCCGAGGGGCTTGCCGGCCAGCTGCGCACCGTGCGCGACAGCAACGTTTCCGCCTGCCGCCGCCGGCCCATCTGCCGCCAGGCGGAGCCGAGGCCGACCAGGATCGCCTCGGTCGGGCCCTGTTCGACGAGGGCGGTGCGGAACATCCGCTCGGCCTGCGGGGCGCGGCCGAGGTCTAGCAGCTCGCGCCCGCGCCGCGCCGCCTCGCCGGGCGACAGGCCCTCGGCGGCGCGGCGGGCGGCCTCCTGCTCCTCCACCGCGCGGGCGGCGGCCGGGTTCTCGGCCGGGATGGCGACGCCGAAGGCCGGGTGGTCGGCGGCCGCCGTTTCGGCCGCGTCGACGAGGCCGAGGGCCGCGAGCAGCCGGTCGGCGAGATCGGGGGCGGCGGCGGGCGCGGCCGGGTTTTCGGACGAGGGTTCGGCGGCCTCGTCGGGAAGCGGGCCCGCGTCGGGTTCCTCGGTCGGGCGGATGTCGAGCGGGGCGGCGAAGACGGGGACGGGCGCGGTCGGGCCGGGCGGGGCGGCGGCGGGCGCGGCGGCCGGGGGCGGAACGGGGCCGCCCTCGCCCGCGCCTTTCCGGTCGGCGAGGAAGGCCTCGAGGGTCATCCTGCGGCCCTGCCCCGGCGCGACCACGCCGTAGCGGGTGGTCCAGTCGGCGACGGCGCCGGGAGGCGCGGCGGCGCCCGGCGCGGCCTCCGGAAATCCCGCGTCGACGACAGGGGCGGGCGCAGCCGGCGCCGTCGCCTGCGCGGCGCAGCCCACGAGCGCGGCGGCGACGACGAGGATCGCGGCCCGGCCGACGACCCGCGGGACGGGGCGAGCGGCGCGCGGCGCGGCAGGGGCGGCGCGCAGCGCCTCGCGCCCCACTACTTGCCCCCCATGACCTTCATGATGTCCACCAGCGACGGACCGATCAGGATCAGCATCAGCGGCGGCACCGTGAAGAACATGGTCCCCAACGTCAGCTTGGTCGGCAGCTTGTTGGCCTTCTCCTCGGCCCGCATCACCCGCTTGTCGCGCATCTCGGCCCCGTAGACCCGGAGCGCCTCGGCGATCGAGGTGCCGAACTGCGAACTCTGGATCAGCACCGTCACGAAGGACTGCACATCCTGCACGCCGGAGCGGTTGGCGAAATCGCGCAGCACCACAGCGCGCTCCTTGCCCGCCCGCATCTCCACGGACACGATCTGGAACTCCTCGGCCAGCGAGGCATGGGCATGCGTGATCTCGTCCGCCACCCGCATCAGCGCCTGGTCGAGCGACTGGCCCGCCTCGACGCAGACCAGCATCATGTCGAGCGCATCGGGGAACCCGTCCTGGATCTCCTGCTGACGGGCGGCGCGGCGGCGGGTGACCCAGTAATTCGGCGCGAAATAGCCGACCGCCATGCCCCCGACCACGGTGTAGGCGATCATCTGCGTCTCAGACCCGGTCAGCAGGGAATAGAGCAGCGCCCCCAGCGACAGCAGCACCGCGCCCAGCACGCGGGCGACGAAATAGGTCTGCACCGCGGCGCGGGACCGGTAGCCGGCCTGGATCAGCTGTTCGCGCGCGGTCGAGAGCGCCTTCTTGTCCTTCGGCTCGAACAGGGGGGCGAGCGAGCTGAGGCGGCTGGGCTTGTCGTCGGCGCGCAGCCGCTCGATCTCCGCCCGGCGGCGCGCGCCGGCCTGGCCGGACAGGCGCATGGCGTCGCGGTCGCGCTGCAGGCGGGCGAACGGGTCGGTGCGCCGGCTGAGCAGGATCGGCGCGGCGCACAGGATCAGCAGCACGCCGAAGCCGCCCATCACCCAGACAGGCCCCATCGGACCGAACGCTTCGGTCAGCAGCGCGATGATATGTTGGATGCTGTCCAAAACGCTCCGTCGCCGGCCGGGCCGCGCCATTGGGCGCCCCCGGTCCTCCTGTCCGCTGTCGTCCCTGCCGCGCGTCCCCGCGCCCCCGCCCGCGGCTCCGGTGTTCCGGATCCCGCGGATCTCGTCTTTCGTGGGCCGCGTTTCGCGCGGCCCTGATTCTCCCGCCGCCCGCTCCCCGCCCGAAAAGGCCGGCCGGGTCAGACCTTGATGTTCACCATCATGCGCATGAACACGATGTTGATCGCAAGCATGATGCCCACGACGATGGTCGCCGGCACGAAGGCCGGATGGTCGACGACCCCGTCGTAATAGTTCGGCCGGATCAGCTGCACCACGATCAGCGCCAGCACCGGGAAGGCCGACAGGAACACCCCCGACCAGCGGCTTTCCGCGGTGATCGCCTTCACCCGGCGGAACAGCTTGAAGCGCGCCCGCACCACCGCCGCCAGCCCCGCCAGGATCTCGGCCAGGTTGCCGCCCGACTGGCTCTGGATCGCCACCGCCACCGCGAGGAAGCGCAGGTCGGGCACCGCCACCCGGTCGGCCAGCCGGTCCAGGCTGTCGTTGATGTCGAGCCCGTAGATCGCCTCGTCGGCGATGATGCCGAATTCGGTGCCGATCGGATCGGGCATCTCCTGCGCCACCAGCGCGATGGCGGACGAGAACGGGTGGCCGATGCGCAGCGCCCGGACCATCAGCTCGATGGCTTCCGGCAGCTGCTCCTCGAACTTCGCCAGCCGCTTCTTGGCCCGGCCGCCCAGCCACAGGAACATCGCCGCATAGGCCATGCCCAGCGACAACGGCCCCGCCAGCAGCGGCCCGAGCCCCGCGAACAGCATCAGCGCCACGAAGACCAGCGCCGCCGCGACCCCGGTGATCAGCAGGATGGTGCGCGGCGACCACGGGATGTTGGCCTGCGCCGCCTTGTCGAAAAGCGACGCGACCAGCGGCGCGCTGGCGGCGTTGATGTGGCGCTCCCGCTCCTTGCGGAGCTGGGTGAGCACCTCCATCGGGTCGTCGCCCTTGTCCAGCAGCGTCAGGCGGCGGTTGACCTTGGCGTCCCGGCGGGCGGAGCGGCCGAAGGCCAGCAGATAGAGCCCCTCCACCGCCAGGAAGATGCCGACGAAGATGGCGATGAAGATCAGCGGGGCGACGGCCATGGCTCAGCCCAGCTTCTTGTTGGGCTGGTAGATCTCGTTGGGCAGATCGAAGCCCCAGGCCTTGAACCGCTCGGCGAAGTTGGAGCGGATGCCCGACGCCTCGAACTGGCCGAGCACCGTGCCGTCGCCGTCGATGCCGGTGCGCTTGAAGCGGAACACGTCATGCATGGCGATAACTTCGCCCTCCATCCCGGTGATCTCCGAGATATGGGTCATGCGACGGGTGCCGTCCGACAGGCGCGAGACCTGCACCACCACATGCACGGCGGACGCGATCTGGGCGCGGGTGGCGCGCAGCGGCATCTCCAGCCCCGACATCAGCATCATGTTCTCGACGCGCCCCACCGCGTCGCGGGGAGAGTTCGCGTGGACCGTGGTCATCGAGCCGTCATGGCCGGTGTTCATCGCCTGCAGCATGTCGAGCACCTCGTCGCCGCGGGTCTCGCCGACGATGATCCGGTCGGGCCGCATGCGGAGCGCGTTCTTCAGGAGCACCCGCTGGGAGACCTCTCCCTTGCCCTCCACGTTCGGCGGCCGGCTTTCCATCCGCGCGATATGGGTCTGCTGGAGCTGAAGCTCGGCGGTGTCCTCGATGGTGGCGATGCGCTCGTCATTGGCGATGAAGGAGCTGAGCGCGTTCAGCGTGGTGGTCTTGCCCGACCCGGTGGAACCCGAGACGATCACGTTCAGCCTTGTCGCCACCACCGCCTGCAGGAACGCCGCCATCTCCTCGGTGAACGCCCCGTAGGCGATCAGCTTGTCGATGGAGAGCGGCGACTTCGAGAACTTTCGGATGGAGAGCAGCGGCCCGTCGACCGCGCAGGGCGGCACGATGGCGTTGACGCGGGAGCCATCCGCAAGCCGCGCATCGACCCAGGGCTGGCTCTCGTCCACGCGCCGGCCGACCGCCGACACGATCTTGTCGATCACGCGGAGCAGGTGCTTGTTGTCCTTGAACTTCACCTCCGACAGCACCAGCTTGCCGCGCCGCTCCACGAAGATCTGGTGGGCGCCGTTGACCAGGATGTCGGAGATGCTGTCGTCCTTCAGCAGCGGCTCCAGCGGGCCCAGGCCGGTGACTTCGTCGACCAGCTCCTGGGTCAGCTGCTCGGCCTCCGCGGCGTTGAGCACCATGCCCATCTCGCGCAGACCCTCGCGGGCGATGGTCGCGATTTCGCGGCGCAGCTCGGATTCGGGGACCTTGTCGATGATCGACAGGTTCAGCGTCTCCAGCAGGCGGCGATGCAAGTCGACCTTGATCTGCAAGAGGCGCTGGCGGCGCTTCTGCTCGCGGGTCTCGGCCGCGGCGACCTCGGCGGCCTTGGTCTCGGCCTCCGCCGCCGCCACGCGGGTCGCGGCCGCCTGGGCGGCGCTGGTCAGCACCACCGGCGCGGCCGTGGCCGGGGCGTCCTTGGCGTAACGCTTGAACATGGCGCTTTCTCCGGTTTACGCGAGGGCGACGCGGGACGCCTGCACCTCTTCCAGAACGGCCTTTGCGGTTTTGCGGATTTCCTTGCGCAACGGGTTCGCGCCGGCGAATTCCGCGAGCGGCGAGCCGTGGTCGCAGGCCTGGACCACCGCCTTGCCGCCGTCCGGCAACAACACTCCATACTCGATTCCAAGCGTTTCGGCCATTTTCTTCACGCGGCCTTTCGCGCCGAAATCGCTGAAGCCCGGCACGCGGTTCATCACGTAGTCGAGCTTGTCGAACGGCAGATCCTCGGCCTGGAGCGCGCGCAGGAAGCGCAGCATGTTCTGGGCCGAGCGCATGTCGATCTCCATCACCGCCCAGAACCGCTGGGCGGCGTTCAGCGCGGCCTCGGTCCACTCGGTCAGGGCGGTGGGCAGGTCGACGATCACCACGTCATGGCTGTCGGCGGCGAGCGCCAGCAGCCGCTTCATCCCGTCCGCCCCGATGATGTTGAGCGGCAGCGCGTCGGCGGGGGCGGTGAACACCGACAGGCGCGCGCCACGCTCCTCCAGCGCCGCGGCGAAGCCCTGGGCGTCGGCGCGCGACATGTCCGACAGGAAATCCAGCACCGAATCCCGCCGCGGCATGTCCAGATAGGTCGCCACGGAGCCATACTGGAAATCGAGGTCGAGCAAGCAGACCCGCAGCCCCGACTTGCGGCTTTCCAGCGCGATCTCCCAGGCGAGGTTGACCGCGAAGGTGGTGGCGCCGACGCCGCCCGCGACCCCGTAGACCGGGTAGATCAGCCCCTCGCGGCCGCGGCTTTCGACCGCGTCGGCCGGCGCGCCTTCGCCCCTGCGGGCCGAGGCGATGCTCTCCATCAGCGATCCCGGCGTGAGGGGGGCGGGCAGGAAATCGGTGGCCCCGGCGCGCATCAGCCGGTGCACGGCGACCGGCGCGATCTCGTCGACCACCAGCACCACGGGCGCGTGACGCCGCGTGCAATGGGTGACCAGCGCCAGCAGGGTGTCGATCCCCTCCATGTCCTCGGGTCCGACGCAGACCAGCACGGCGGCCGAGGCGTCGCCCGCCGCCGCCAGCAGGCCGGGCACCTGCCTGGGCTCGGCGGCGACCCAGCCGCCATCGCCGAAATCGGCGTCGAGCTCCCGCGTCAGCCCGGCGAAGCGGGCCGGATCCCGGGCCACCACGAGCAGATCCGCGGTCGCGGCGCCGGCGCGTTTTCTCTTCAGCATGAAGTCAATCGCCTCCGCGCGCCCTGCTCCGGCCGATCCTCGTCCCCGCGCGGACTCGCCGCGCGACGACCGGCCTGCGCCCGTTGATATTCCCGCTTCCCGATATAGCGCGGGTTTCGCGCCGCAGGAAGCGCACGCGGCGTCTCGGTCGGGGGCCTGCCGCGGGACCGCCCGGGCCGCGTCAGCCGCCCGTGCCCGGCGCCGGCGCCGTGTCGAGCTGCTTGGTCGTGTAGTCCGTATAGGCCAGATAGGCGCGCTTGCCGTTGAAGCTGCGCCCGCGCCAGCCGGCGCCCCAGCCCTCGACCGTCGACACGGCGCGGCGGTTGGCGCGTTCCTCGTCCGGCGTGGGAACCAGCGGATCGCGCTCGCCGCGCGACAAGACCAGCGCGAGCTGCCCTTCGCCGACGCCGAGCGCCGCAAGCCGCGCCGCGACCGCCTGCGCCCGGCGCAGGCCGATCCGCTGGTTGTAGCGCTCGGCGCCGACGAGGTCGGCATGCCCCTCGATGGCGACCATCGCGGCGGGATGGGCGCGCAGCCAGGCGGCCTGGGCGGCCAGCGCGCGGGCTGCGGCGGGCTCGATCGCCGCGTCGTCGAAGGCGAAGGTCACCGTGTCGGGGGCGGCGGCCCGGAAGGCGGCGCGCAGGGATGCGAGCCGGGCCGGGTCCATGCCGCGCCCGGTCATCGCCGCGAAATTGGTCGCGTCCCATTTGCCGAAGGACTCGGAGGCGGGCGCCATATGCTCCATCGGCGGGGTCCAGCCGCAGCCCCCCGCCAGCGCCGCCAGCGCGACCGCGCCCGCCAGGCGCGCCCTATTCCACGACATAGCCGTAGGCCCCCTCGAACGCGCGGCCCGCCACCGCCCGGATCGTCGGATCGGTCGCGACGCCCAGCTTGCCCATGAGGAACAGCTCCTCCTCGCTCGGCAGGCGGATGCGGTCGGTGGGCAGCTCCAGCGCATCCTCGGTCACCGGCGAGATCAGGTAGGCGGTGACGATGATCACCAGCTCGGTCTGCCGGCGCTGGAAATCGGCCGAGCGGAACAGCGTGCCCAGGATCGGCACGTCGCCCACCCAGGGCAGCTGATTGGCGTTGTCGACGAATTCGTCCTGCAGCAGGCCGGCGATGGCGAAGCTTTCGCCGTCCTTCAGCTCGATGGTGGTCTTGGCCCGGCGGGTGGAGAAGCCGTTGAACGACACCCCGCCCGAGGCGATGACGATCGAGGTGTCGATGGCCGAGCTTTCGGCCTCCATCTCCAGGTTGATCACGTCGGCGGAGACCACGGTGGGGGTGAAGCCCAGCGACACGCCGAAGGGGCGGTAGTCGACCGACAGGTTGCCGTCGTCGGCCGAGTAGAGCGGCACCGGATATTCGCCGCCCGCCAGGAACGACGCGTCGTCGCCCGACAGCGCCACCAGGTTCGGCTCGGCCAGGGTGCGGGCGAAGCCCTTCGATTCCAGCGCGTCGATGGCGAGGTTGGCGACGATGCCGCCCGCCGCATAGCCGATCTGCAGGATGCCTTCGGACGGGCTCGACGACGTGTAGCCGTTGCTCAGCCCGCGCCGGGTCGGCACGGCGAGGTCGTTCTCGCCGGAAAGATAGTCGCCGGTGCCGACGCCGACGCCGAAATTGCCGAAGCCGAAGCCGACCCCCCAGTTGAAGCCCAGCTGCTTGGAGGCCGAGCGCTGCACCTCGGCGAAGCGCACCCGCAGCAGCACCTGCTGGGAGCCGCCGACCGACATCATGTTGGACACCCGGCCCGGCGCGTAGCGCTCCGCCAGCTCCAGCGCCCGGGCGAGATAGGCCGCCGACGACACCGTGCCCGACAGCACCACGCCGTCGGCGGCGGACCGCGCCTGGATGTCCTCGCCGGGCAGGATCTGCTGGAGGCGTTCCTTGAATTCCTGGAGGTCGGGGCCGACCTGGACCGAGACGTTGGCGATCAGCCGCCCGCCCGGCCCGAAGAGGGTGAGCGTGGTGCGCCCCGCGGTCTTGCCCAGCACGTAGACGGTGCGGTTGGACAGGGCGGCGACGTCGGCGATGCCGGGATTGGCCACCGAGACCTCGGCGAAGGCCTCCCCCGCCTCCAGCACGATGGCGCGGTTGACCGAGACCGAAACGGTGGGCGAGGCCGCCCCCTCCAGCACCCGCACCGCCGGCCCGCCGGTCGGGGGCGCCGAGGCGGGCGCGGGCGCAGGGGAGGGCGCGACCTGCGCGAGCGCCGCGGAAGCGCCGAGCAGCAGGACCGAGAAGACGAGACCGGCGGCGCGCAGAAGCGCGCCAGGGGCGCGGCGCGGGGCCGCGACCTGGTCGACGCGCCGGAGGACGTCGCGGACGACGTTGCGCCGGAATGCCATCGCCTCCCCCTTTTCCAACCGGATATCGAACTTCAAGACCGGCTCGCAAGCCTCGGGGATAGAGCCATTTTTATGAAAGCCTGACAAGCTCCACGCCGGCCGCGCCCCGGCATCCGGGCCATGCCGACGCAAAAGTGGCTGAAAAGCGACACCGGGTGTCCGACGCCTCTCGCCGCGCCGAATTGCGGATTTTCGCGTGATTTCAAATGGGAAGGAACCGCCGGCGGGGCGCCGCCGACGGTTCCGGAATGCGCGCAGCGGAGGGCCGCGACCGGCTCGGGGCCGGCCGGGGCCCCGCTCAAGGCATGGTGCGGACTTCGACCTGGTTGCCGCGGCGCACGATCACCTTGATCTCCGGCTCCGGCGCGGGCCCGGCATCGACCACCGGCGCCGCCTCGACCTCGCCGAGCAGCGACGCCCTGTCGATCGGCGCGGCGGCGATCGCGTCGGTCGCCCCGAAGCCGCGCAGCGCGATGGACAGGTTGCCCAGCTCCGAGGCCAGCGTCAGCTGCTGCACCTGCGCGGGGCTGCCCTGCAGGGTCACGGTGCGCGCCACCTTGGCCTCGATCCGGTCGGGATCGGTGTCCTGGTCGACCGCGATCACCTCGATGCCCTCGATCAGGGTGCGGGTGGTCAGGCCGTTGCGGCGGTCGTTCACCGTCAGGAACACGTCGATATGCGAGCCGGGCAGCACGAAGCCGCCGACCGAGGACGAGGCCGTGACCGGCATGGTGTAGGCGCGCATCCCCGGTTCGAGCAGCGACATCACCGTCGCCCGCTCGCCGAAGCCGGTGACCTTGGACTTGAGGATCAGCTCGTTGGGCTCCATCCGCCGCAGCACGGTGCGGGGCTTGCCGTCCGTGCCGAACAGGTCCTCGGGCGAATTGAACGAGTTGTCGGGCAGGATCTCGGCCGGCCACTGGATCACCTTGACGTCGGCGGCGGTGATCGGCTGGCCGAATTTCAGGGGTTTGGCGGCGACGGCCACGGGGACCAGGGCGACGCTCGGGCCGGGCGCCATGCGGGATTCGGCCGCCTGAACCTGCGCGAAGACATACCAGGCGGCGCCGCCGGCGAGCGCCAGTCCCGCGACGAAGACGAAGACGGCGAGCGATCTCATGATGGGATCCCGTTCGTTCGATGCGAGAAGCCGCCCCCCGCGCATGTGCGGTGGACGGCTTTGCTTTTCAGATGGGCATCAATTCCGCCAAGATCCGGATCGCGTCGCGACTCAGGCGATGCGCGATCCGGACCGGCTGGTCAGCGCTGGATCACTCGGAAGCGGTGGCGTTGCCCCAGTTGGCGTCGGAGACGGCCGAGCTGCCTTCGCTCAGTTCCGAGGAGATCGCGCCGATCATCGAGTCGACGCCGGTGTCGAGGGCGGCGATGGCGCCGATCGACAGGATCACGACGGCGGCGGTCAGCACGACCCAGTCGACGGTCACGGCGCCGGACTCGTCGTAGATCGCGCGGCGCACCTTGGCAAAGAAAGTCATTGGATATCCCTCCACTACACGGAACCCGGCATCCAAACCGCTGGCTCCAAGCATCGCCCTACACCGGACGTAAGCTACACACACCCCCTAGAGGGCCTTGATTCCCCCGGCGGATGGGGGAGGTCTTTCGCGGAAGGGCAACGAACGATCCCTCTCGCTATACACGTGGATGAACGGCGCCGCCGGAAAAATCAACCCGATTCGCGCCGCGTGGTTAAAAGGAAATGAAGGTTACGATGACGCACGCGCGCATGACTTGGGGTGCGGATCGCGCGCCGGGTCGTGATCGCGTCGCAAGGCGATCACGGCCGAACTCAGGGCTGTTTCGGATGTTCCAGCAGCACATCGTTGATCGCGGCGAGGAAATCCACCACGCCCTCGCGTAGAGGAGCGCCGACGCCGATGCCGATCATGACCACGCCCGCGGTGAGCACCACGAATTCTATCGACGCTGCGCCGTTGTCGCAGCGCCGCAGTCGTCTGATAATCGAGATCGCTCGGACCATGGACGCACCAGATGAGTCACGCTTCAGGCAGTCTACATGACCATGATAGCATGGTTGTCGAAATCCGGCCATACGAACGGTCGCAAAGCCGCGAGCCCGCCCCGCGACGCCTTTGACGCGGTCGGGGGCGGTGGCGGGGGTGGGGACCGTGCCGCTGCGGCGCCCCGGCCACCCCCCGAAATCGTGGCCGACGCGTACGGCCCGGCGCCCGGGGCCGAGGCGCAGAACGGGAACGACGCGGGCTTCGGCCGCGCCGTCGCCGGGCGGTGGCGTTTCGCCCGGTCGGTCCGGCCTGGGCCAGGGGCCCGAATCGGAACGGGGCTGGCGGTCGGGCTCATCGCGGGACTCGTCGCCGGGATCGCCTCGCTGCCGTCGCCGCTGGCCGCCGCCTCCGCCGCTGCGGCGGTGCGCGCGCTTGCGGGCGCCGGCCTCGCCGCCCCCGCCTTGCGCCGCATGCGCCCACCCGGCGCCGGACATGCGC
>NZ_JBSRTQ010000144.1:0-10600 GCF_055129145.1 Albimonas sp.
CCGTCGCCGCCGCGCAGCGCGTCGTCGCCGCGCCCGCCCCGCATGTCGTCGCGCCCGCGTCCGCCCTCCAGCTCATCCGCCCCGCCCCGCCCCCGGAGCGCGTCGCCTTCCCTGCCGCCGGAAAGAACATCGGCGCCTCTGTTGTCGTTGAAGACAGGCATGGTATTCCCCTGACGTCCGCGCCCTTCGCAGCTTCTGGCGGGGGTCGGACGACATCCGGCGACCGGCCGCGCTCGATCATGGGGAGCGTTTGGTTGCTTGAAAGTTAAGAAAAGCCCGCTCCCGGCCCCGGATCGCGCGGATCAAGGCGTCGCGCCGGCCGCGACCGGCCGGCAGGGTCGGGCCTTGTTTCGGATTGCCGCGCGCGTCCCGCACCAAAGGAGAACGCCTCATGGTCGAGATCTACGTGGACGCCGACGCCTGCCCGGTGCGCGACGAAGTGCTGCGCGTCGCCGCCCGCCACCGCCTGCGCACGCTGATGGTGTCGGACGGCGGCATCCGGCCCTCGACCGACCCCATGGTCTCGACCGTCTTCGTCCAAGGGGGGGCCGACGCCGCCGACGACTGGATCGCCGAGCGGATCGGGCCCGCCGACATTTGCGTGACCAACGACATCCCGCTCGCCGCCCGCTGCCTGGAACGCGGCGCCCAGGCGATCAAGCCCAATGGCGAGGCGTTCACCGAGGCCGGCATCGGCATGGCGCTGGCCCAGCGCGAGCTGATGCAGACGCTGCGCGAAACCGGCGCCGTCACCGGCGGGCCGCGGCCGTTCTCCAGGGCCGACCGCTCCAATTTCCTCAACCGACTGGAAACGGCGACGCAGGCGGCGAAACGCAAAGGCTGACCCCTTGCGCCCTGCGGGCCGGAGAGGGCAGGCTCCCCCGACGCCACGCGCTTCCGAGGATCGCCATGACCGCCTCCAGCCCCGACCTCCTGCCCTACGAGATGGGCCTGGAACCCGGGCTGGAGCCCGGCTACGACGTGCCCGCCCTGCCCGGCGCCGCCGAGGACGAGATCGAGACCCCGGCGCTGGTCGTGGATCTGGATGCGATGGAGGCGAACCTGCGCGCCATGGCCGTCCGGGCCGAAGCCGCCGGCGTCAAGCTGCGCGCCCATGCCAAGAGCCACCGCTCGCCGGAGCTGGCACTGGAGCAGATCCGCATCGGCGGCGCCATCGGCGTCTGCTGCCAGAAGATCGCGGAGGCCGAGGCCATGGTGCGCGGCGGCGTGCGCGACGTGTTCGTTACCAACGAGATCGTGGATCCCCGCAAGATGGCGCGCGCAGCACGGCTCGCCCGTCAGGCGCGGATCATCGTGATGTGCGACGACGCCCGCGTGCTGGCCGACTGGTCGGCGGCCGCGCTCAGCCATGACGTGACGCTGGAGATGGCGGTCGAGATCGACTGCGGCACGCATCTCTGCGGCGCCGACCCCGGCGAACCCGCCGCCGCGCTCGCCGCCCAGGTCGCCGCGACGCCGGGGCTCAGCTTCGCCGGCCTGCAGGCCTATCACGGCCAGGCCCAGCACATTCACGACCCCGAGGCGCGCCGCGCCGCGATCGGGCGCGCGGCGGATGCGGTGCGCGCGACGCTCAGGGCGCTCGACGCGCTCGGCCTGCCCTGCCCGATGGTCGGCGGCGCCGGCACCGGGTCCTGGGAATTCGAGGCCGCGTCCGGCGCCTGGACCGAGATGCAGTGCGGGTCGTATCTGTTCATGGACGCCGACTACCAGCGGGTGGAGGCGGCCGACGGCCAGGGCCTCGGCGTCTTCGCCAACAGCCTGTTCCTGCTGTCCACGGTGATCTCCAAGCGCCCGGGCCGCGCGGTCTGCGACGCCGGTCTCAAGGTCACCACGCTGGAGAGCGGCCCCCCCCGGATCGAGGGCGTGCCCGGCGCCCGCGTCATCGGCTGCTCGGATGAGCACGGCCGGATCGAGGACCCCGAGGACCGTCTCGACCTCGGCGACCGGGTGCGTCTGGTGCCGGGCCATTGCGATCCGACGGTGAACCTGCACGCCTGGATCGTCGGCCTGCGCGGCGGCCGGGTGGAACGGCTGATCCGGGTCGCGGCGCGGGGACGTTCGCTTTAGGCCGGGATCACAGGCTGGGGGATGCTTCGGTCAGCCCCCGCCTGATCGCGCCGGCTCCCCGGCTTTGGCTCGCCGACATCCGCAAGGCTCTGGAACCCGCGCCGGTTCGGGCGCTCCGTCAGGAACCGCTCGTGGAACGCCGCGATGCAGGCGTTGTCGGCCGGCGCAAATTCGCGGGCCACGGGGGGCCGTGGGCGGGAGGGCGGCCAGGCGGCGAAATCATTCGACTCCAATGATCCAATGGCAGCGACGAAGGGGGCGGCTCTGAAAGAGCGACGCCTCCACAGACAAGCTACTGTTTCCAATAGCATTTTACGCCGATTTTATTTCAGCGCCCTGAACTTCACATGGAGCCTTTACGCCCATCAGGCGCAGATGTCCGGCACGAAACGGTATCCGGAGGTTTGATACATGGGCTTCGATCTCGTGCTCGGCGGCATCGTCGCCGCGGCGCTTCTCGTCTACCTGCTGGCCGTGCTCCTGCGGCCCGAACGGTTCTGAGGGCACCGCCATGGCACAACAGCAAAACACGTCGATCTTCGCCGCCGGCCTCGTCGGGCCGGCGATCCGGGACAGCTTCGTCAAGCTCGCCCCGAGACAGCTCATCCGAAACCCGGTCATGTTCACGACCGCCAGCGTGGCGCTTCTGACCACGGTCCTGATGGGCCGTTCGGTCGTCTCCGGCGGCGCGTTCGCCTTCGAGGCGCAGATCGTCTTCTGGCTCTGGCTGACGGTTCTCTTCGGCAACTTCGCCGAGGCGCTGGCCGAAGGCCGCGGCAAGGCGCAGGCGGCTTCGTTGCGGTCCACCAAGGCGGAACTGACGGGCAAGCGCGTCAAGGGCGACAGCCACAAGGCCGTCCCGGCCAGCGAGTTGCGCAAGGGCGACATCGTGCTGGTCGAGACGGGCGACCAGATCCCCGCGGATGGCGAGGTGGTCGAAGGCGTCGCCTCCGTCAACGAGGCGGCGATCACCGGCGAATCCGCCCCTGTCATCCGCGAGGCGGGCGGCGACCGGTCGGCCGTCACGGCGGGCACGCGGGTCATCTCGGACTGGATCAAGGTCAAGGTCACGGTCGAGCCGGGCGAAGGCTTCCTCGACCGGATGATCGCGCTTGTCGAGGGCGCGAGCCGCGCCAAGACCCCGAACGAGATCGCGCTGACGGTGCTGCTCACCGGCCTCACGCTGATCTTCCTGATCGCGGTGGGCACCCTTCCGGCCTTCGCCGCCTATGCCGGCGGGTCGATCTCCGTGCCGATCCTCGTCGCCCTGTTCGTGGCGCTGATCCCCACCACGATTTCGGCGCTGCTGTCGGCGATCGGAATCGCGGGGATGGATCGGCTGATCCGCTTCAACGTCCTCGCGAAATCCGGCCGCGCGGTCGAGGCGGCGGGCGACATCGACACATTGTTGCTGGACAAGACCGGCACCATCACGCTGGGCGACCGTCAGGCGACCGAGTTCCTGCCGCTGTCGGGCGTCCGCGAGGGCGAGTTGGTCGAGGCGGCGCGCCTGTCCTCGCTGGGCGACGAGACCCCCGAGGGCCGGTCGATCGTCGCCCTCGCCGGCAAGGGCGACGCCGCCCCCGCCGGCGCCGAGGTCGTGTGCTTCACCGCGCAGACGCGGGTCAGCGGCATCGACATCGGCGAGCGCCGGATCCGCAAGGGCGCTGTCGACGCGGTCCTGAAGCTGCACGACTTCGACAAGGACGCCGTGAAGCAGATCCGGTCCCTGACCGACCGGATCGCACGCGCCGGCGGCACGCCGCTGGCCGTGGCCGATGGCGCCCGGCTCCTGGGCGCCGTTCACCTCAAGGACATCGTGAAGTCCGGGATCAAGGAACGTTTCGCCGAGCTCCGCCGCATGGGCATCCGCACCGTGATGATCACCGGGGACAACCCGCTGACCGCAGCGGCCATCGCGGCCGAGGCCGGCGTCGACGATTTCCTCGCCGAAGCCACGCCCGAGGACAAGCTGGAACTGATCCGCAAGGAACAGGCGGGCGGCAAGCTCGTCGCCATGTGCGGCGACGGCACGAACGACGCGCCCGCGCTGGCGCAG
This sequence comes from Albimonas sp., assembly GCF_055129145.1. NCBI lineage: Bacteria > Pseudomonadati > Pseudomonadota > Alphaproteobacteria > Rhodobacterales > Paracoccaceae > Albimonas > Albimonas sp. The sequence goes on from NZ_JBSRTQ010000144.1 coordinate 4,148, forward strand.
TCCGATGTGGGCGTGGCCATGAACACCGGCACCCAGGCCGCGCGCGAGGCCGGCAACATGGTCGACCTCGACAACAACCCCACCAAGCTGATCGAGGTGGTGGGGATCGGCAAGCAGCTTCTGATGACGCGGGGCGCGCTGACCACGTTCTCGATCTCGAACGACGTGGCCAAGTATTTCGCCATCCTTCCGGCGATCTTCGTGGCGCTTTATCCGGGTCTCGGAGCGCTGAACGTGATGGAGCTGGCCAGCCCGGAAAGCGCGATCCTGTCCGCGATCATCTTCAACGCGGTCATCATCCCGCTGCTGGTCCCGCTGGCGCTGCGCGGCGTCGCCTATCGCCCGCAGAGCGCCGCACGGCAGCTTGTCCGAAACCTTGCCATCTACGGCCTTGGCGGCCTGATCGCGCCCTTCATCGGCATCAAGCTGATCGATCTGGTCGTGTCGGGCGTCGGCCTCGTGTGACGTGAAGGAAAAACGCAAGATGATCATACTCGCTTATCTCCTCGGGATCGCGATCTTCGCCGCCTTGATCGGCGCCGTGACCCGCCTGTTCGAGGACTGACCCCATGGAAAGCGTAATTCTCGTAGCCACCATCGTCGTCGGGACCGCCTTGCTGTCGCTTCCGCTCGGCGCCTGGATGAAATTCGCCATGGACCCGAAACCGGGCCAGGCCACCCGGCTGACCGCGCTTTTCGGGCGGATCGGCGGCACGGCCGAAGAACAGGGCTGGAAGCGCTATCTGTTCGCGATGCTGGCGTTCAACGCCATCATGTTCACTGTGACGTTCCTGGTTCTCGCGCTGCAGCAATGGCTGCCGCTCAACCCCGACGGCAAGGCTGCTCTGGACCCGACGCTTGTGTTCAACACCGCCGCATCCTTCGCCACCAACACCAACCTCCAGCACTATTCCGGGGAGGTTTCGATGAGCTATTTCAGCCAGCTCGGCGGTCTGATGTGGCTGCAATTCGTCTCGGCGGCCACCGGCATCGCGGCGCTCGCGGCGCTGGCCCGCGGCATCGCCGGGCGCGAGAGCCTGGGCAACTTCATGGTCGACGTGCAACGCGCCAGCTTCCTCGTGCTGCTGCCGCTTGCGATCGTCGTCGCCGTGCTCCTCGTGCTCGGCGGCGTGCCGATGACGTTCGACGGCGCAGCCGTGGCGACCACGGTGGAAGGCGCGATGCAGACGATCGCCCGCGGCCCGGTCGCGGCCTTCGTGGCGATCAAGCAGCTGGGCACCAATGGCGGAGGCTTTTTCGGCCCCAACTCGACGCATCCGCTGGAGAACGCGACCTTCTGGACGAACGCCCTGCAAATGGTCGCGATCATCCTCATCCCGATGGCCTGCGTCTGGATGTTCGGCCGCATCGTCGGGCGGCCCAGACACGCCGCCGTCATCTTCACAGTGATGGCCGCGTTCCTGCTGGTCAAGGTCACCGGCTCGGTCGCCTTCGAGTCCGCGCAGACCCCGGCCTTCGCCGACCTGCCCGTGTCCGCGGCCACCGGCAACCTCGAGGGCAAGGAATTGCGGTTCGGCGCCGCCGGCGGCCCGCTTTGGGCGGTGCTGACCACCTCGACCTCGAACGGGTCGGTCGGCGCCATGCATGACAGCCTCAATCCGCTGACAGGCCTCATGCCGATGGTCGGCATGTGGCTGAACGCGACCTTCGGGGGCGTCGGCGTGGGCATGATCAACATGTTCCTCTACGTCGTCGTCGCGGTCTTCGTCGCGGGCATGATGGTGGGGCGCACGCCCGAATATCTCGGCCACCGGATCGAGGCCAAGGAGGTGCGGCTGGCCATCCTGGCGCTGTTCGCCCATGCCATCTTCATCCTCGGCGGCACGGCGCTGTTCGCCGCCACGTCGCTGGGCCAGTCGACGGTGCAGGACCCGGGCCCGCACGGCTTTTCAGAGATCCTCTACGAGTTCTCCTCAGCTGCGGCGAACAACGGCTCGGGCTTCGAGGGTCTGGGCGACGGCACGGATCCGTGGAACCTCGCCACCGGCATGGTGATGCTGCTGGCCCGCTTCCTGCCCATCATCCTGCCGCTGGCCATCGTCGGCAGCCTGATGACCAAGCGCCGCGCGGCCGAAAGCGCCGGCACGCTCGGGGTCGAGGATGCGACCTTCGGCGTCATGCTGGGGCTCACGGTCGTGATCTTCGGTGCGCTCATCTTCCTTCCGGCCGCGGCGCTCGGCCCGCTCGCCGAATATTTCTCGATGCCTTGACCGGCGCTGACAAGGAGACATGACCATGTCCGACATGTTCCATGACGTTCGAGGCGCCGCGATGTCCGGCCTGCGGGTGACGGGCGCCACCCTGGCGATCTGCGTCGCGGGCTATGCGCTGGCGATCTTCGGTCTTGCGCAGGCGGTCACGCCCGGCACCGCCAACGGATCGCTGATCACCGGGGCGGACGGCGCGGTGATCGGCAGCCGCCAGGTCGCGCAGGCGTTCGCCGCGCCGCAGTACTTCTGGCCGCGGCCGTCGGCGGTGGACTATGACGGGACCGGCGCGGGAGGGTCCAACCTCTCGCCCGCCAACCCCGAAATCGCCGAGCGGGCCGAGGCGCTGATCGCGGCCTATGGCGGCGCAAGCGCGGAGAACCCGATCCCCGCCGACCTGGTGACGGCCTCCGGCGCGGGGCTCGACCCGCATATCTCGCGCGAGGGCGCTCTGTTCCAGGTCCCCCGCGTGGCCGAGGCGCGCGGGGTCCCGCCGTCCGAGGTGCGCGGGATCGTCAACAGACTGAGCGCACGGCCGGGCGGGTTCTTCACGCCGGAGCGGATCGTCAACGTTCTGGAGCTGAACCTCGCTCTGGATGCGGAATTGGCAAGCGACGAGGCCGCGGAGTAAGACAGCGCCATGACCGATGATGCCCGCCCCTCGCCCTACGCCCTGCTGCGCGAAGCGCAACGCGAGGGGCGCGGCACGCTCAAGATCTTTCTCGGCGCCGCTCCCGGCGTCGGGAAAACCTACGAGATGCTGCTGGAAGGCGCCGAAAAGCTCGAAGCCGGAACCGATGTGGTCGTCGGCATCGTCGAAAGCCACGGCCGCAAGGAGACCGAGGCGCTGATCGACCCGCTGCCGGTGATCCCGCGCAAACGGATCGCCTACAAGGGCCAGACCCTGACCGAGATGGACATCGACGCGGTGCTGGAAAGGCGCCCGGACATCGTGCTGGTCGACGAGCTGGCCCACACCAACGCCCCCGGCGGCCGGCACCCCAAGCGCTGGCAGGATATCGAGGAGCTGCGGGCCGCGGGCATCGACGTGATGACCACGGTCAACATCCAGCATGTCGAGAGCCTCAACGACGTCGTCGGCAGCTTCACCCATGTCCGCGTGCGCGAAACCGTGCCCGACAAGGTGTTCGAGAACGCCGAGATCGAGCTGATCGACCTGCCGCCCGAGGACCTGATCAAGCGACTGGACGCCGGCAAGGTCTATGTCCCCGACCAGGCGCGCCATGCGCTCGATCATTTCTTTTCAAAGGGCAACCTGCTCGCGCTGCGCGAACTCGCCCTGCGGCACGCGGCGCAATACGTCGATGCGCTGATCCAGGAACACAAGAGCGTCACCGGCAAGGACAGCGGCTATGCCGGGGGGCAACGCATCCTCGTCGCGGTGTCCGCGGCGGCTGGCGGCGAACAGGTCGTGCGGGCCGCCAAGCGGCTGGGCGATGCGCTCAAGGCGCCGATCACCGCGCTTTACGTCGAGACGCCGCGTGCGGCGCGATACAGCGACGCGGAAAAGACGCAACTGGCCCGGAACCTTTCTCTGGCGGCGTCGCTGGGAGCCACGTTGCAGTCGGCGCCCGCCACCTCGGTGCAGGAGGCCATGCTGTCGCAATGCCGGAAGCTGCGCGCGACGCAACTGGTTCTGGGCAAGACGCGACGGCGGGGCGGGCTGTTCGGCGGACGCGACAGGATCGTGCAGGACATCCTCGACCGCACCACCGGCGTCGCCATCCACATCATCCCCTTCGACGAACCGGCGCGCACACACGACTGGCGACGTCTGCTGCCCCGTGGAAGCTGGACCGGGGATGTCGTCGGCATCGCGCTGGTCGCGGCGCTGTCGCTGGCCGCCTCGCTCGCTCAGGGCTGGATCGGACGAGGTCCGATCGACATGCTCTTCCTCGTGCCGGTCATCGCCACCTCCAGTTTCTACGGCTTTCGTGCGGGCCTCATCGCCGCCATCGCCGCGGGGTTGGCCTACAACTTCTTCTTCTTGCCGCCGTTTTACACATTCATCATCTACAGCCCGGCCAATCTGATTACGGCGGTCCTTCTGGTGATCGTCGCCGTCATCACCGGTCAGCTCGCCGCGCGCGCCCGGGCCGCCGCGGCGCTTGCCATGCGCAGCGCGCGGGAAAACGCGAGCCTTGCGCAGTTCGCCACGCGGCTCGGCGCGGCCAGCACCACGGAGGAAACCTCACGTCTCATCCGTGAAGAACTGCGCGCCTTGCTGGCGGTGCAGACCATCGTGCTGCACCGCGCCGGCGACAGCGTCGAAATCACCGCTTCGGGACAGACGATGCCGAAGCTCAGCCCCATAGACCGGGCCGCGGCGGAATGGGCGATGGAGCATGGCGAGGCCGCCGGCATCGGCACCAATACCCTGACCGCCAGCGACTGGCAGTTCAGACCGCTGAAGACTGCGCTCGGGACGCTGGCCGTGCTCGGCTTCCGCGGCCCTTCCGGCCGCGAGCCCATTCCCTCGGAGCGCGCCGCGCTGGCCGAAAGCCTGATCGACCAGGCGGCCCTGGCCCACGAACGCCTGAAGCTGGAAACCGACATGCGCGAGATGGAGGTGGTCCGCCAACGCGACAGCCTGCGGGCGGCGCTGCTCGCCTCGCTCAGCCACGACCTGCGCACCCCGCTGACTGCCGTGACGGCCGCGGCCGAGGCGCTGTCCGCGACCGGCGACGAGGCCGAGCTCGTCGAGACGGTGCGCAGCGAGGCCCGCCGGCTGAACCGGTTCCTTTCCGACCTGCTGGACCTGACCCGGATCGAGGAAGGCGCCGTCACGCCCGATCTTGTCCCCACCGATCTCACCGACGTCATCGCCTCGGCGGTGGGCGACTTGTCCAAATCCCTTGCGGGGCGCGAGGTTGCGACCTCGATCGACCCGACCCTGCCGCTGGTGCGCGCCGACGCGGTGCTGCTGAACCACGCGCTTCTCAACCTGGTGGACAACGCCGCCAAGTATTCGCCCTCGGACCAACCGATCGAGATCGTCGCGCGGATGGGACGGCGCGGCCCGGTGATCGACGTGCTCGACCGCGGCCCCGGCATCCCCCAAGGCAGCGAACAGAGCATCTTCGACCGCTTCGCACGGGGCGAGACCTCGGACCGCACCGGCGGATCGGGGCTTGGCCTGGCCATCGTCAAGGGCTTCGCCGAGGCGATGGGGTTCGCCGTCGAGGCCGCCCGACGCCAGGGCGGCGGGTCGCGCTTCACGATCCGCATGCCCCATGACGCGATCGTCCAGGTTTCGATGGAGGACATGGCGTGAGCGAAAACATCCTGATCGTCGACGACGAACCGCCGATCCGCCGGCTTTTGCGGGTCGCCATCGAGCGGAGCGGCTACGCGGCCCTCGAGGCTGATTGCGCGGCGGCGGCGCTCGCCGCCCTGAAATCCCATCGGCCGCAACTCGTGCTTCTCGATCTCGGCCTGCCGGATCGCGATGGACTTGAACTCATCGGCGCCTTCAGGGCGGCGGCTGTGCCCATCATCGTGCTGACGGCGCGCGACGCCTCCAGCGAAAAGGTCGCCGCGCTGGACCTTGGAGCAGACGATTACGTTACGAAACCCTTCGACAGCGAGGAGTTGCTGGCGCGGATCAGATCGTGCATGCGCCGTTCCGAGAAAACCGAAGGCAGCGGCCGCAAGCTGAAGGTCGGAGAGATCGAGGTCGATCTCGATGCCCATTCCGTCCGCAAGGGCGGCGTGGAGGCGAAACTGACCCCCAAGGAGTTCAGGCTTTTCGTGGAGCTCGCCCACCATCCGGGCAAGGTCCTGACCCATACGCACCTGCTCCGCGAAGTCTGGGGCTCCGCCCACACGATCCACGTCGAATACCTTCGGGTCGCCGTTCGTGCGCTCCGCAGGAAGCTCGAGGAAGACCCGGCCGCGCCGGTGCTGATCCAGAATGAACCGGGGGTCGGATACCGGCTTCAGGAGCTTCACAGCGACTGATCCGGATGTCGCCCTGCGGCCGGGGCCAGGGACCGGCGCATGCGTCTGCGGCCGGTCGACCTCGCGAAGCCGGCATGAACGTGATCAGCGCTGACCTGACCCCTTGTTTCTCCTCCACGGCGTGCTGGAATCCCGACCGACTGGAAGGGACCGGAGATGAAGCGGAGCAGGTTCACGGAAGAGCAGATCATCGGCGTTCTGCGGGAGCAGGAGGCCGGGGCCAGGGTGGTGGAGCTATGCCGCA
>NZ_JBSRTQ010000145.1:0-13595 GCF_055129145.1 Albimonas sp.
GCGCCCGACGCGCGGCCCGGCCCCACCGCGGCGCCCCCCCCGCCCCCCTGCGCCCTCCCGTCCGCTTGCGCGCCCCCCTCGCGCGCAGTATCGAGCGCCATGACAGCCTCGCATGATCTGATCCTCATCCTCGATTTCGGCTCCCAGGTGACGCAGCTCATCGCGCGACGCCTGCGCGAGGCCGGCGTCTACTGCGAAATCCACCCCTTCGACCGCCTCGACGCGGCCGCGCTGGCCGAGAAGGCGCCGAAGGGCATCATCCTGTCGGGAGGTCCGGCCTCCGTGCTGGACGACGGCGCGCCCCGCGCCCCCGACGCGGTCTGGGACCTCGGCGTGCCGGTGCTCGGCATCTGCTACGGGCAGCAGACCATGGTCCACCAGCTCGGCGGAACCGTCGCCCCCCATGATATCCGCGAATTCGGCCGCGCCCAGCTGACCATCGGCGACGCGCATCCGCTGTTCGAGGGGCTCGCACCCGTAGGCGGGTCGGAGCAGGTGTGGATGTCCCACGGCGACTCGGTCGCGGCGATCCCGGAGGGGTTTCACGTCGTCGCCCTATCCCCCGGGGCCCCCTACGCCGCCATCGCCGACGACGCGCGCCGCTTCTACGCCGTGCAGTTCCACCCCGAAGTGCACCACACCCCCTGCGGCGCCCGCATCCTTCGCAACTTCACCCACGAGATCTGCGGCCTGACCGGCGACTGGACCATGGCCGCCTACCGCGCCGAGGCGATCGAGAAGATCCGCGCCCAGGTCGGCAAATCCAAGGTGATCTGCGGGCTCTCGGGCGGCGTCGACAGCTCCGTCGCCGCGGTCCTGATCCACGAGGCCATCGGCGACCAGCTGACCTGCGTCTTCGTCGACACCGGCATGATGCGGATGGGCGAGGCCGAGGAAGTCGTGACCCTGTTCCGCGACCACTACAACATCCCCCTGATCGCGGCGGACGAAAGCGACCGGTTCCTGGACGCGCTCGCCGGCGTCTCGGACCCCGAGACCAAGCGCAAGATCATCGGCGGCCTCTTCATCGACGTCTTCGACCACCACGCCGCCGCCACCGGCGGCGCGGATTTTCTGGCGCAGGGCACGCTTTATCCGGACGTGATCGAGTCGGTCTCCGTCTCCGGCGGTCCTTCGGCGACCATCAAATCGCACCACAATGTCGGCGGCCTGCCGGCGCGGATGAAGATGAAGCTGGTCGAGCCGCTGCGCGAGCTCTTCAAGGATGAGGTCCGCACGCTTGGCCGCGAGCTCGGCCTGCCCGAGAGCTTCGTGGGGCGTCACCCCTTCCCCGGCCCCGGCCTCGCCATCCGATGCCCCGGCGAGATCACCCGCGAAAAGCTGGAGATCCTGCGCAAGGCCGACGCGATCTATCTCGACCAGATCCGCAGGCACGGGCTTTACGACGACATCTGGCAGGCCTTCGCGGTGCTGCTGCCGGTGAAGACCGTGGGCGTGATGGGCGACGGGCGGACCTACGAATTCGTGCTGGCCCTGCGGGCCGTGACTTCGGTCGACGGGATGACTGCGGATTACTACCCCTTCCCGCACGCCTTCCTCGGCGAGACCGCGACCCGCATCATCGGCGAGGTGAAGGGGGTCAATCGGGTGGTCTACGACGTGACCTCGAAACCTCCCGGCACCATCGAGTGGGAGTGACCCGGCCCGCCTGAACGGACTGAAGGCGCCCCCCCTCGGGGGGCGCTTTCCCGTTTGGGCCTCGGCGGCTCAGGGGATCAGACGGGCGTCGCGCAGCTTGTCGAACAGCTCGAAAAACGCATCGTCGGTGGGTTTGTAGTCCGAAAACCCCATGCGGCGGCTTTTGGACATGTCGGTCACCACCTCGATCGGACGGCCGAGATCGGCGTCGGTGTGCCAGGGCGAGGTCGGGTTCGGCCAGCCCCTCCCGCTCGGCCAGCGCCCGCCAGATCGGGGCGTCGTCTTCCATCTGCGCTTCCAGCGGCATCACCTCGCCGTCGAAGGGCGCGGGCTCGAGGCCGAAGCGCTCGGCGATCCGCGCCCACATCCAGCTCCACCGGAACACGTCGCCGTTGACCACGTTGAAGGCCTGGTTCGCGGCGGCGGGGGTCTCCGCCGCCCAGATCAGATGACGGGCGAGCTGGCCCGCATCGGTCATGTCGGTCAGCGAATTCCACTGCGCGGCGGAGCCCGGAAAGCGGAACGGCCGCCCGGTTTCGCGGCAGAGCGTGGCGTAGACGGCGAGCGTCGTGCCCATGTTCATGGCGTTGCCGACCGCCATGCCGATCACGGTATGGGGGCGATGCACGCTCCACCGGAAGCCGTCGCGCTCGGCGGCCGCGAAGAGGGCATCCTCCTGGGCGTAGTAGAAGTTCTCGACATCGAGCCGGTCCTGCTCCTCCCGGAACGGGGTCTGGGGGAGCGCGCCCTTGCCGTAGGCGTCGAACGGCCCGAGATAGTGCTTGAGGCCGGTCACCAGCGCCACATGCCGCCGCTTCGCGCCCGGCCCCCGCAGGGCGGAGAGCAGGTTCGCGACCATCTCGCCGTTGACGCGGATGTTCTCGGCCTCGCTCGACTGGCGCAGCCAGGTGGCGATGAAGACCGCGTCGGGGTCCACGTCCTTGAGCGCCGCGGCGAGGGCGTCCGCATCGCGCAGGTCGGCGGAGATCGGCTCCACCCCCGGCAGCGCCACCGCGCCCCGGGCGAGGCCCTTCACCGTCCAGCCCTCTTCGACCAGCCGCGCCGCGACCGCGCCGCCGATGATCCCGCTCGCGCCCACCACCAATGCCGTGCCGGCCATATCCATCTCTCCTTCTGTGCTGGCGCCTCACCTAGGCGGCCGGCGGCGAGGATGTTAGACGGCACCATTCGGGGACATAGGCACAGGCAGGTGACCACCCATGGACGATGCGGAGGAGAACGCGTGGCGCGAGGATTGCGCGCCGCGCCGGGTGCTCGAGCTGTTCGTAACCAAGTGGACCAGCATGATCCTGCATGTGCTGCACGCGCGCCATGCTGGAGCCGCGCGCACCGGGGTTCTGCATCGGAGCGTGCCGGGGATCTCCAAGAAGATGCTGACCCAGACGCTGCGCGAGATGGAGGGCAGCGGCCTGATCACCCGCCATGTTCAGGGCACGATCCCGCCGGCGGTGGAATATCGGCTGACCGCGCTGGGCTCGCGCTTCGTCGAGCCGATCGAGCTGCTCTACGGCTGGGGGCGGGACAATGCCGATGCGCTCGACCAGCTGGGCGCGCGGCCGACGTCGCGGCGCTAGGGGCCCGTCCGCGGCCCTCTCGCCAATCCTCCGCCCCTGCGCCAGACTGCGACGCGAACGCCGCGCGGGACGCGGCGGCGATACGGGAGGAGACCCCATGGACCTGAACCTGCGCGGCAAGACCGTGATGATCACCGGCGCCTCGAAGGGCATCGGCGCCGCCGCCGCCGAGGCGTTTGCGGAGGAGGGCGCGGATGTCTGGCTCGCCGCCCGCTCGACCGAGCAGTTGGAGGCCGTGTGCGCCGACCTCGCGGGGCGCTTCGGGGTGAAGGCGACCCCCTGCCCGGCCGATATCCGCAACCCGCAGGACCTGGCGCGGCTGGCGAGCATCGCCGAGGGGCTCGACATCCTGGTGAACAACGCCGGCGACATTCCCGCGGGGCCCCTCAACGTAGTGGATGAGGAGACCTGGCGCCATGCGTGGGAGCTCAAGGTCTTCGGCTACATCAACCTGATCCGGCCGGTCTTCGCCGCGATGAAGGCGCGGGGCGCGGGCGTGATCGTCAACGTGATCGGGGCGGCCGGGGAGAGCTTTCCGGCCGGCTATATCGCGGGGGCGGCGGGCAACGCGTCCCTGATGGGGTTCACCCGGGCGCTGGGCTCGAACTCGCTGCATTCCGGCGTGCGGGTGGTGGCGATCAACCCCGGCCCGGTGGAGACCGACCGCATGATCACCCAGGCCCGGCAGCGGGCCCGCGACGCCCATGGCGATCCCGAGCGGTGGCGCGACATGCTCAAGGGCATGCCGCTCGACCGGGCGGCGAAACCCCGCGAGATCGGGGACATGGCGGCGTTCCTCGCCTCGGACCGCTCCGGCTACACCACCGGCACGGTGATCACCATCAACGGCGGCGGCGCGCCCGCCTGAGGCAACGGCGGCGACGCGTCCGCCTGAGGTAGCGGCGACGACGCGCCCGCCTGAGCCGGGGGGAGGGGGCCGCGCGACCAGCGGCGCGCCCCTGGCCCCGTCAGGCCCGCGCGGCGGTCAGGCGAGCCGCAGGTGGCCCCGCCTCCCCCTCCCCGCCCTCAGCGCTGTGCGAGGCGAGGAGACGGCGCCGCGGGCGCCCCCGTGGAAACGCCGCGCGAGCCCGACCTCGCCACGCGCGCGACAGTCCCCGCGCGGCGCCCGTCCCCTCAGCCCTTGACCACGATGCCGCCGTCGAGCGCGATCACCTGCCCCGTGATGTAGGACGACGCCTTCGAGGCGAGGAAGATCGCGAGGCCGGCCGCGTCCTGCGGGCTCCCCACCCGGCCCGAGGGATTGCGCGCCGCCACCTCCGACCAGTCGACCCCCTCGGTCTCGCCGCCGAACCCCACGCCGGTCGACAGCATCCAGGTCGGGAACGGCCCCGGCGCGATGGCGTTGACCCGGATATGCTCGCCCGCCAGATGCGCCGCGAACACCCGCGTCATGTAGTGGATCGCCGCCTTCGCCGGCCCATACGAAAAGTTGTCGAATTCCGAGGTGCGGATCCCGTCGATCGAGCCGATGTTGATCACCCGCGCCGGGGCCTCCGCCGTGCCCGCGGCCTTCAGCAGCGGCAGCAGCGCCTGGGTCAGGAAGAACGGCCCCTTGGCGTTGGTGTCCATCACCTTGTCCCAGCCGACCTCCGGAAACGCCCCCAGCTTCGCCCCCCAGGCCGCGCCGGCGTTGTTGACCAGAATGTCGAGCGTCGCCTCCCGCGCCGCCATCTCGCCCGCCAGCGCCTCGACCCCCGCCATGACCGAGAGGTCGGCGGGAATGGCGTGGCACTCGCCCCCATAGGTTTCGGAAAGGCGGGCCGCCGTCGCCTCGCAGGCCGCGACCTTGCGCGACGAGATGTAGACCCTGGCCCCCGCCGCCAGATAGCCGGCCGCGATCATCTCGCCGATGCCGCGGGACCCGCCGGTGACCAGCGCCGTGCGCCCGCGGATGGAGAAGAGATCGGAGAAATCGATGGACACGCGCGTCCTCCCGTCGGTTGTTTGGCGACCCCGCGGCGCTTCGCGCGCCTTTCGCAGGGCGTTTGGTCCGCCGCCGGCGCGCAAGGGCGCGGACGACGGCGGACGGCGATCCTCTCACCGCGCGCGCGGGTTGAAAATCCCTCGCCGCCGAAGGACGGTCGCGGGGCGCCAGGCGCTTCCGCGCATCGGGAGCGATGCGGGAACCGCGCCCCACCCGCCCGCAAGCCGCCGCGTCCGGCCGGAGCGCATCCGGCCCGCCGTCAACAAAAGCGCCCGGACCCTCTTGCGTCCCCCCGCGGCCCGGTCTAGGAACCGCCGCGTCGGGTGATTAGCTCAGTTGGTAGAGCAGCTGACTCTTAATCAGCGGGTCGTAGGTTCGAACCCTACATCACCCACCATGATCAGGCGCTTGCAGGGCGCAGCGTCCGGGCCTCGAGCTTGGACAAGACGATGAAGGCCCTCCCTTGCGGGAGGGCTTTTTCGTTTGCGGGGCAGAGCGGACAGCGCGCCTCGCGAGGCGATGGCGGGCCCGGCTGCGAAGCCTCGGAAGGCGGTTCGCTCGCCGCGGGTCCAGGCCGCGACCGCCGACGCGTCGCTCGGCCAAAGATGGTCATCCGCCCCCAGGGTCCGCCCGATCCTCGGCACGTGAAGGACGACCCCGTGGCAAGCGCGGCCCGGTTCAGGGCATGGGCGGCGCGGCGACCTCGACCTCCACCCGCATCTCCGCCAGCGCGTCGGCGGGACCGACGAAGCTGCCGGAGACCGGCGCGACCTGGGCGATGTCGCGGGCCACGGCGACCGGGATCAGGTCCGCGCCCCCGACGCTGCGATTGGTCGGATCGAACGCCACCCAGCCCGCGCCCGGCACGAAGATCTCCGCCCAGGCATGGGTGGAGCCGGGGCCGGCCGAGCCGATCAGACCGCCATCCCCGGCGCGCAGGTAGCCTGAGGCGATGCGCGCGCCGAACCCCAGCGCGCGGGCGGCCTCGGCGAAAAGCACCGCGAAATCGCGGCACGATCCCTCGGCGAGGTCGAGCGAGACCAGCGGCGGCTGCGCCCCCTCCTCCTCCCGCTCGCGATAGACCAGCGCGCTCGCCACCCCGTCGCTCAGATCGCGCAGCAGCGACAGCGTGTCGGTCTGCGGCCCGCGCACGAAGCCCCAGGCCCAGTCGCTGAGCCGGGTCTGCGGGTCGGGATATTGCGGCAGCAGCAGCGCGCCGAGGTCGGTGCGGTCGGCCTCGGCCAGCTTGAAGGGAAAGGCGATGGCCCCGACGTCGATATCGAAGACCGGCCAGGCGACGGTCAGCAGCTCGATCTCCGAGCGCGACTCGATCACCAGCCGGTCGGTCGGTCCCCCCGCCCCGTCGAAGGTCGCGGTCGCGACCGCGTTGCCGGCCACGTCGCGCGCCCAGGCGATGCGGCCCGGGGGCGTCATCTCGATCTCATGGCCAAGAAGGCGCAGGTCGCGGCTTTCATGCGGGCGCAGCAGCATCCGATGGGGGCCAAGCCCCACCGGAACCCGGTAGCGATACTCGGTGCGATGCCGGATCGAGAGCCGGGTCATGCGGCGCGCCCGGCGGGGCGAAGGTCGGGGCGGGCGGCGGTCATGTCGGCGTCTCCTGGGGTTGGGACCGGCGGATGCGGGGGCGGCTTCGGCGCGGCCGGGCTCTTCATAGGGCGCCACGGCGGCGGAATTGCGGGTCGCGATCCCGGGGCTCGTCCCCTGGCCTACGACGCCGTGCCGCGCCGGATCGGGCATCGCGGCGTTGCGGCGCGCGCGCGTGCGGCGTCTCATCGCGAACCGGGCGGCCTCTTCCACGCCCGCCCCAGACCAGGAGCCGCGGGACGTGAACGAGCCCCAGACCGACCGGAAAATGCACCTCGTCGCCTATCTCAAGACCGGCCCGACCGCCCGCCATCCCGGCGGCTGGCGGCATCCCGAAGCGACGCTCGACGATATCCTGACGCCCGAGCGCTACGCCAGCATCGCCCGCACGCTGGAGCAGGCGAAATTCGACGGCTGCTTCTTCGCCGATCTCTTCGGGCTTTACGACATCCATGCCGGCGGCCCGGACGCCTATGTGCGCCGCGGCGGGCAGATCAGCTGGCTCGATCCGATGGTGGTGCTGCCGGTGATGGCGGCGGCGACGACCCGGCTGGGGCTCGGCGCCACCCTCTCGACCACGCTCAACACCCCCTACCATCTGGCGCGCTGGCTCGGCTCGCTCGACGTGATGAGCGGCGGGCGGGCGGCGTGGAACGTGGTGACGTCCGCGACCGAGCTGGAGGCGAAGAACGCCGGGATGGACGCGCTGCCCCCGCGCGAGCTGCGCTACGACCGCGCCGACGAGGTGCTGGAGGCGTGCTTCAAGCTCTGGGACAGCTGGGATCCCGACCCCTTCGTGCTCGACAAGAAGGCGGGGGTCTTCGCGGATCCCGCGAAAGTGCATTATGCGAATTACGAGGGCGAGTGGGTGAAGACGCGCGGGCCGCTCTCGATCCCGCGCAGCCGGCAGGGGCGGCCGGTGATTATGCAGGCCGGCGCTTCGGACCGGGGGCGGGAGTTCGCGGCGCGCTGGGCGGAGGCGGTGTTCGCCATCCAGCGCGACGAGGCCGACATGCGCGCCTTCCGCGACGATCTGCACGCCCGCATGGCCGAGGTCGGGCGCCCGCCCGCAACCTGCGCCGTGCTGACGGCGGTGTCCTTCGTGATCGGGGAGACCGCCTCCATCGCCCGCGAGCGGGCGGATTACCTGAAGGGCCTGGTCGACAGCGAGCTGACGGCGGCGAGCCTGTCGAGCAATCTCGGGGCCGACATCACCAAGGTGAAGGACGCCGCCGACCTCGCCGCGTTGCAGGGCACGCAGGGCATGAAGGGCTCGGAACAACTGCTGGCGCAGGAGATGAAGGCGACGGGGGCGAGCCTGGCGGAGGTCGCCACCCGCAACGCCGAGAACGAGATCGTGGGCACGCCGGAGGCCATCGCCGACCACCTCCAGCACCTGTTCGAGAGCGGCGCCTGCGACGGCTTCGTGGTGTCGCCGACCTATTTTCCGGGGATGTTCGAGACCTTCTGCCGGGCGGTGGTGCCCGAGCTGCAGCGCCGCGGCCTGTTCCGGACCGAATACAAGGGCGCGACGCTGCGCGAGCATTTGACCGAGCGACCTTGAGGACCGCGCCCGGAGGCGGTGCGTCGCCTCCGGGCGCGGTCATGAACGGGCCCCCGGTTGCCCCCGCCCGCGGCTCCGCGTATGACCACTCGGCGGTCGGATCCTCGTCCGGATCAGGCCCGGGAACGTCCGCCCGCCCGCATCCAAGCCTCGCCCGCCCCCAAGATCAAAGGCCTCGCCCATGCTCCACCTGCTGCGTCGCGCCGCCAAGACCTGGGTGTTCCGCATCCTGTTCGGCCTGCTGATCCTGTCCTTCGCGGTCTGGGGCGTCGGCGACATGGATCTCGGCGTCGGCGGCGGCGGGGTGATCACGGTGGGCGAGCAGAAGGTGTCGGCCGACGAATTCGCCCGCGCGCTCGACCGCGAGATGCGCTCCGTCTCCCAGCGCACCGGCCAGGCCGTCGACCTCGCCCAGGCCCAGGCCATGGGCCTGCCGCAGGCGGTCACCGCGCGCATGGTCCGCGACGCGGCGCTGAACGAAGAGGCGCGCGAGCTCGGCATCTCCGCCGACGATCACGCGGTGCGCGACGCCATCCTCGCCTCGCCCTCCTTCCAGGGGCTCGACGGCAAGTTCGACGAGCAGCAGTATCGATTCGTGCTGGAGCGGCTGGGCTTCCCCGTCGAACGCTTCGAGGAGGACCTGCGCCGGTCGCTCGCCCGCGACGTGCTGACCGGCGCCGTGTCGCGCGGCGCCCATGCCGCGCCCGGCCTGGCCGAGCGGCTGGTCGAGCGGGCCTTCGAGACCCGGACCTTCCGCCTGATCCCCATCGACGCCGGCGCCATGCCGGATCCGGGCGCACCCGACGACGCGGCGCTGCAGGAATTCCACGACGCCCATCAGGACCGCTACCGGGCCCCCGAGACCCGCGCCGCGACCTGGATCGAGATCGCGCCGGCCGCGCTTGCCGAAACCGTCGAGATCCCCGAGGACGAGATCCGCGACGCCTACGACGCCGCCGGCGACCGCTTCGCCCAACCCGAGCGTCGGGCGATCGACATGCTGGCCTTCCCCGATGAAGCCGCGGCCAGGACCGCCGCCGACGCCATCGCCGCGGGCGAGACCAGCTTCGACGCGCTGGCGGCCGAGCGCGAGCTGACCGCCGCCGACATCGACCAAGGCGACGTGACCCGCGGGGACCTCGACGAAGCCGCCGCCGAGGCGGTGTTCGGCACGCAGGAGCTGGGCGCGGTCGGCCCGGTCTCCACGATGTTCGGCCCGACCCTCTACAATGTCCGCGCCATCCTCCCGGCCCGCACCACGCCGTTCGAGGACGTGCGCGGGTCGCTGCGCCAGGCGCTGGCCCTGAACGCCGCCCGCGACCGCGCCCATGGCCGCGCCGAGCAGGCCGCCGACCTGCTCGCCGGCGGCGCGACGCTGGAGGAGATCGCCCGCGAGACCGGCCTGCCGCTGCGCAGATCCGACGGGATCGCCGCCGACGGGACCGGGGCCGAGGGCGCGCTCGCCGCCGACCCCGCCTTTCTGGGCGAAGTGTTCGCCGCCGCGCCGGGCGAAGAGCGCGACCTGCTCGACGCCGGCGACGGCGCCTATGCGCTGGTGCGGGTGGATGGCGAGACGCCGGCGGCCGACCTCCCCCTCTCCGAGGTCCGCGACCGCGTCGCCGCCGACTGGGCGGCCGAGGCCCGCGAAAACGCCGCGCTCGCCGCCGCCGAAGCCGCCCGCGACCGGATCGCCGCCGGCGAAAGCTGGGCGGACGCGACCGCCGAGCTTCCCGGCCAGACCGTCGAGTTGCCGCCGCTGCGCCGCGACCAGCAGGCCCCCGGCCTGAGCGCCGCCGCGCTGGAGCCCCTCTTCGCCGCCGCCGAGGGCGAGACGATCGCCACCGCCATCGAAGGCGGCGCGGCGCTGATCGAGGTCGCACGCGTCACGCCCGCCGACCTCGCCTCGGGCCAGGCGACCGAGGTGCTCGCCCGATGGCGGGAGGCGCTGGACGGCTCGGTCTCCCAGGACCTCCACATCTATTTCGCCGCCGCCGTGCAGAACCGGATCGGCGCGACCCTCAACCAGCAGGCCATGGACCAGGCGATCAGCGCCCTGCGCTGAGCGGAACCGGGCGGGGCGCACGCCCCGCCCCCCCCCCCCCGCCCCACGCCGCCCCCAGAAGGCCCCGCCCGCCAAGGCATATCCGATGCAGATCCTTCCCGATTTCGCCACCTTCGAGGCCGGCTTCACGGAGGGCCGCAGCCAGGCCGTCCATTGCACGATCCCGGCCGATCTCGACACGCCGGTGTCGCTGATGCTGAAGCTCACCCAGGCCCGGCGCGACAGCTTCATGCTGGAAAGCGTCACCGGCGGCGACACCCGCGGCCGCTATTCCTTCATCGGCTTCAAGCCCGACCTGATCTGGCGCTGCCGGGGAGATCGGGCGGAGATCAACCGTTCCGCCCGCTGGGATGCGGACGCGTTCGAGCATGACCCCCGCCCGGTGCTGGAAAGCCTGCGCGCCGCGCTGGAGGAAAGCCGGATCGATCTGCCCCGCGGCCTGCCGCCGGGGATGGCCGGGCTCTTCGGCTATCTCGGCTACGACATGGTCCGCCATGTGGAGCGTCTGCCCGAGCCCAACATCGACCCGCTGGGCCTGCCCGACGCGGTGATGATGCGTCCGACCATCGTGGCGGCGGTGGACTCCGTGAAGGACGAGGTGACCTTCGTGACCCCGGTCCGCGCCGGAACCGGCGAGACCGCGCGCGCCGCCTATGCCCGCGCCGCCGAGCGTCTGTCGGACGCGGTCATGGACCTCGACCGCGCGCCCTCCGAGGCCCGCGCCGACGGCGACCCCTCGCCCGCGCCCGAGCCGGTGTCCAACACCAGCTTCGAGCGCTATCTGGAGATGGTCGCCAAGGCCAAGGACTACATCCTGGCCGGCGACATCTTCCAGGTGGTGCCCTCGCAGCGCTGGACGGTGGATTTCCCCTCGCCGCCCTTCGCGCTCTACCGCGCGCTGCGCCGGACCAACCCGTCGCCCTACATGTTCTATTTCAATTTCGGCGACTTCCAGGTGGTGGGCGCTTCGCCTGAGATCCTGGTCCGGGTCCGCGACGGCATCGTCACCATCCGCCCCATCGCCGGCACGAGGCCTCGCGGCGCGACGCCGGAGGAGGACGACGCGCTCGAAGCCGACCTGCTGTCGGATCCCAAGGAGCGGGCGGAGCATCTGATGCTGCTCGATCTGGGGCGCAACGACGTCGGCCGGGTGGCGGAGATCGGCACGGTCCGCCCCACCGCCACCTACACGGTGGAGCGGTATTCCCACGTCATGCACATCGTCTCCAACGTCGAGGGCAAGCTGCGCTCCGACATCGACGCGCTGGGCGCGCTGCTGGCCGGGCTGCCGGCGGGCACGGTGTCGGGCGCGCCGAAGGTCCGGGCGATGCAGATCATCGACGAACTGGAGCCCGAAAAGCGCGGGGTCTATGCGGGCGGGGTCGGGTACATCTCCGCCGCCGACGAGATGGACATGTGCATCGCGCTGCGCACCGCGGTGGTCAAGGACGGCAAGATGTATGTTCAGGCCGGCGGCGGCGTGGTGCATGACAGCGACCCCGCGGCCGAGTTCCAGGAGACGGTGAACAAGGCCCGCGCCCTGATGAAGGCCGCCGAGGAAGCCGGCCGCTTCGACGACCGCCGCAACCGCTGAAGCGTCCCGCGCGCCGCCCGCCTTCAGGGGGGACGGCGGGCGGGGCGACGGCCTTCTTCAGGCCGAGCGCCCGTCCCGGCGTCGCCGCAGCCACGCCTCGAGGCTCATCGCCGCCAGCATCAGGATCATCGGCTCCACGGTCCAGCGCATCCGGGCCTGCTCGAAACCGTTGAAGAGATGCGCCATCCCCTCCTCCGCCGCGATCAGCAGCAGGAGGCCCAGCACCAGCCCCCGGGCCGGGCCGAAGCCCCCGCGCGCGAGGCCCCAGCCGACCGCCGCCATGATCGCCGCATACCAGGCGAAGGTCGGCCAGCCGCCCAGCAACGCCGCGTCCATGCTCACATGCCAGGAGGTCGGGTCCTGGGCCAGCGCCGCGTCGGGGATCGGCATCCGCGCCCAGCCCACGGGCCGATACTGCACGTATTCGTAGGGCCAGAGCCGGTGCGAGGTCAGCACCGCCCCGATCCGGCCGCGCAGCCATCGCAGCGGCGCTTCCGAAATCGCCGCGACCGACTGGTCGAGACAGCGTTTCGAGACGCGCGCCGCCTCCGGCAGATGCAGCGCCTTGGGGCCGATCCCGGGATGGTCGACCTCGATCGACTCGGTCACGTTCGCGAAACTGCAGAGCCGGCGGGCCTCGGGCGGCAGGTTCGGCACGGTCTGGGCGAGGTTCAGTCCCCCCCAGGTTCCGTTGGCGAAGAGCCCGAATTCGGCCTGATTGCGGAGCGCCGGCGCCGTGACCGCCACCGCGAAGCCGACGAGCAGCGCCAGTCCCGCCGGCCGCGCCGCCGCCCGCGACCCCGCCAGCCAGGCGGCGACGAAGGCCAGCAGCAGGAAGGCCGGATGGAACAGGCTCCAGGTCAGGCAAAGCGCGGTCATCGCCGCATAAAGCCCGACCAGCGGCCATATCCCCCGCCGCATCCCCCGCCGCATCGAAGCCAGAGCCAGCCCGATCAGCGCGCCCAGACCCATGGTGAGCTGCGGGTAGAGCGGAAACAGCTCGAAAAACATCGCCGAGGGGCCGAGCGCCAGCAGATAGGCCGCCCCCCAGGCGAGCCAGGGCCGGGTCCCGACCCGCCCCAGCGCCACGCGCAGCACGAGGGCCGCGACCAGGCTCAACCCCATGAAGCTCCACTGAAACAGGCCGGCGATGCACCAGAGGTCGCCGCCGCAGACCTGCGCCGCCCCCCCCAGCGCCGCGTTCCACAGCGGCGGCTGCGAGCGCAGCCCGGCCAGCGCCCCCCAATAGTCGTCGATCAGGGCGGAAAGCGGCAGGTTCTGCCAAAGCCCGTCGAGCGCGGTCGGATCAGGGGACACGCCCAGCGCGGCGACCCCCAGCCGGCTCGCGGCGAAGAGCGCGAGCAGCAAGGCGAGCGCGCCGAGCTCGAAACGGAGCGCCCGGGTCGGCGCTTCCGCCGACACGCCGCTCAAGCGGCCCGCTCCGACCCCGGGTCCCGGCCGGCGTCCCCCGACGGCGTCCCGCTCATTCGGTCGCGGCGGGGGCGGGCGCGGCGCCGGTCGAGGGCGCCGCGTCGGGGGCGGGCGCCGCGTCCGGGGCGGGCGCGGGCGCG